>CAZYQR010000001.1:0-33384 GCA_964649755.1 uncultured Maribacter sp.
GACCAATTTCATTACATGTCTTTGCTATCTGGTTTATAGCGACATTTGCAACAAAAAGTGCGCAAATTTAAGTAATAACCCCAACTACACAAAATATTGGGCATCCATTTATGTGAAAAAATAATGCTTTCCTTTTCAAAGTCTTTTGCAGCAAATACCATATCCGCTATTTTTTGAATTTCATTGATTTTAAAAGCTATAAAATCAGATCTTCTATTTTACATTTAATTCTCCGTATTTTTGTGCCATGGAAACACAACGACAAAAAAAGATCGGAGGGGTAATTCAGAAGGATATCGTTGATATATTACAACGTGCGGCCATTGGTGGTGGAATGACCGGTGTTTTGATTTCAGTATCCAAAGTAACCGTTACCACGGATCTCTCTATAGCCAAAGTATATCTTAGTATTTTCCCGAATAAGGATGCCCAAGAGTTAATGGAAGGTATAAAATCTAACCAACCCTTGATCAAGCACGAATTGTCGCAGCGTACCAAACACCAGCTACGTAGGGTGCCTGAGCTTTTGTTCTTTTTAGACGATTCTTTGGATTATATAGAGAATATTGAAAAATCCTTGAAGCGCGAAGAAAACCCTATAGAGAATCGGGATCTGCTTGAAAAAAGAAAAAAGTCCTAGGGAGGGTGAATTTTCCGCTTTACATAGCACAGCGATACCTTCGCTCCAAAAGCAGCCAAAACGCTGTGAACATCATTAATTTTATCACTTTTCTAGTGATTGTCATTGGTTCAGCTTCTTTGTTTATTGTATTATCTGGATTTGCGGGCCTAAAAACCTTTAGCCTCTCGTACACCAACATCTTTGACCCTGATTTGAAGGCATCGCCCATCACCGGCAAAGTGTTTAATATGACTCCTGAACAGGAAACTAAATTATCGGCTATTGATGGCCTTGTGGCTTTCTCCAAAGAATTGGAAGAGCAGGTTTCTTTTACACATAAAGGGAAAAACCACTTTGCCTATATCAAAGGGGTTGATGATTCTTATAACGAAACCACGGTAATTGATAGTGCCCTCATTTTTGGAAGTTGGTATTATTCACTGCAACAGGGGGTTGCAGGGATAGGGCTTACCAATAAACTAGGGTTGACCATAAACCAACACAGGAATCCTTTGGTGGTCATTGCGCCAAAACCAGGAAAGGGATCCATCTCACAATCAAAACCGTACAATGAGTTGCCATTGGTAATAACCGGCGTATATGCTGTTGAGGAAGGCTTGGACCATAAATATGTGTTTACCGATTTAAACTTGGTACAGGCGCTGCTGGAGAAAGACAGCACGCAAGTTTCTGGAATCAACTTTAAATTGTATCCTGATGCCGATACTCCAGAGCTACGAAATGAAATTGCTGCGGTTTTTAATAATACGATAATCCTCAAAAACAGGGAGGAACAGAACAGTACCCTTTATCGTATGCTTAATACCGAGAATTTAGCAACCTATCTTATTTTTACCTTGGTCCTGATCATTGCGCTTTTTAATGTTGTTGGCGCCATCATTATGATGATTTTGGACAAGCAACAAAACTCCAAAACACTCTACAGTTTAGGTTCCACTATTAAAGAATTACGTAGAATATATTTTGTCCAGGGCGTAATAGTCACATCCTTTGGCGGACTCATAGGTGTTCTTTTTGCTTCGCTATTAATATGGTCACAATTGGCATTCGGGTGGCTTAAAATTACACCTAGCCTGGCATACCCCGTTGAATATCAATGGATCAATATTGTAATTGTCCTGGTCACCATCGTGGTATTGGGTATTATAGCATCAAAGATTGCGAGTAGTAGAATTACGAAGAAGTTGATTGCGTCCTAAACGCCATCAAAAACATGATCACCAAACTTTTCCAAGACTTCATCAAAGGCCGCAAAGACATCTGCCGATGCATCGCTAGTGACCATTTTCATGCGGTATTCCTTAAAATTGGGGATGCCCTTAAAATAATTGGTATAATGGCGCCGGGTTTCAAAAATACCCAATATCTCACCTTTCCAATCAATGGCCATTTGTAAATGTCTGCGAGCGGCTTCTACCCGCGCTTGCATGGTTGGCGGAGCTAAATGCTCGCCTGTTTTAAAGTAGTGTTTAACTTCATTAAAGAACCATGGGTAGCCAATACTGGCGCGCCCTATCATAGCGCCATCCAAACCATATTCATCCCGCATTCTCATGGCAGCCTCCGGGGAATCAATATCGCCATTTCCAAAAACCGGTATATGCATGCGTTGGTTGTTCTTTACTTCAGAAATTGGCGCCCAATCTGCATTCCCTTTATACATTTGTGCCCTTGTTCTACCATGGATAGCAATGGCCTTGCACCCTACATCCTGTAAACGCTCGGCAACCTCAACGATTTTTATTGAATCTTGATCCCAACCCAATCGGGTTTTCACCGTAATGGGCAAATGGGTACGTTCAACCATAGCCTTGGTCAGGGAAACCATGAGGTCAATATCCTTTAAAATTCCTGCGCCCGCACCCTTACTTACCACTTTTTTGACTGGGCAGCCAAAGTTAATATCAATGATATCGGGTTTGGATTTTTCAACAATCTCCACAGATTGCAACATGGAATCCAGATTGGCACCAAAGATTTGAATGCCAACAGGGCGTTCTTTTTCGTAGATATCAAGTTTCATAACACTTTTTGCAGCATCACGGATCAAGCCTTCGGAAGAAATGAATTCGGTATACACCACATCGGCACCTTGCTCCTTGCATAACGCCCGAAAAGGAGGGTCGCTCACATCCTCCATAGGAGCTAGTAGTAATGGAAATTCTGGCAATTGTATGTCACCAATTTTTGGCATCTTCTATTTTATAAAATGTGGCGCAAAAATAATAAAATTTAAAAAGTAATCTTTGCCTCTATCTTTTCGCCTTTCCTATCAACAATTACTTTGGTGGAATTGCCTTCCTCAAAGGTTGACAAAGCACGCATATAACTCATCATATCAACAACAGTACTATCGCCCAATTGAATGACGATATCCCCTTTTAACAAGCCCGCTTTTTGGGCCGGTTTATCTTCACTGACCCCATCAATTCGCATGCCCTTACCATCAAAAAGGTAATCGGGTATAACACCTAATGCCACTTTAAAACGAGGTACTTCCTCGCTTTCATTCTTTGTCTTTTTAAAGATTAATTTAGGATCGTCATCAAGCTCTGAAATCACTGATGTGATGTAGCCCACAATCATTTGCATGCCTTCATAGTTCAACTTGTTGGCATCATCAGTGGGTTTATGGTAATCTTCATGCTGCCCTGTGAAAAAGTGCAGTACTGGAAGGTCTTGGAGGTAAAAAGAAGTATGATCCGATGGGCCTACCCCAGACTCCTTAAGCACCAATTTAAACCCTGGATTTGAAGCATTCAATACTTGGCTCCAGATGGGTGCGGTACCCGTGCCACTGACAGATAAGGTCTTGTCTTCCCTTAACCTTCCCACCATATCCATATTGATCATATAATTAACTTGAGCAAGATCAACAGTTGGATTTTTGGCGAAGTAATTACTCCCCAACAATCCTATTTCCTCTCCAGAAAAAGCCATAAATAAATAGTTGTTGTTTTTATCTTGAGCGTTAGAAAGACTATCAACTAATTGAAGCATTACCGCAACACCGCTGGCATTGTCATCTGCCCCATTATGTATGGCAACGCCTTCACGATATAACGAACCTTCACCACCCATTCCCAAATGGTCATAATGGGCACCAATAATGATGGTGTTTTCGGCTTTATTATCCAAATAACCTATAACGTTGGTTCCGGTAATTGAACTATCACTGCTAACATATTTAACCTCTTGATGCGGGTCTTTTTTAGGTTTAAATGAAAATGTTTGATAATATGATAAAGAATCCCCAGCAGGATTTAAGTGCAGATCTTTCATTCTTTGCATAATATATTGCGCTGCCTTAAGCTCATACGCAGTGCCCGTTTCACGACCCCTAAGACTATCACTTGCTAGAAAATAAACATCATCTTGAAGACTAACAGTTAGTACTTTTTCTTTTTTACAGGATACGATCAACAACAAAATCAGTGGTATTATTATCTTTTTTATCATTTTTGCATGTAGTTTTATCCAAAATTAAACATCCTATGAGAACTATTCTATGTTTTGCCCTTGTAATCTTATGCTGCAATTGCAAAACCGAACCCAATAAAGAAACTGTTACCAAAGAAAAACCCTCGACCCTAATGGCAGGTTCGGATACTTTGATCTACAATGGTGAAAAACATTTTAAATCTATTCGGCAAATAACTTTTGGCGGAGACAATGCCGAGGCCTATTGGAGTTTTGATGACAAACAAATGATATTCCAGTCAAATAATAAGCAATGGGGGTTAGAATGCGACCAGATGTTCTTAATGGATATAAAGGATGATTTCAAAGACAAGAAACCACCCATGGTAAGCACCGGAATGGGCCGTACCACCTGTGCCTATTTTTTGCCTGACAATACCCACTTTGTATATGGTTCTACCCATCTAGTTGACCCAGCTTGTCCTGAAGTACCTTTGCGAAAGAATGGCAAATACGTTTGGCCCGTTTACGATTCCTTCGATATTTTCGTGGCTGATCTAGAGGGAAATATTACCGCTCAATTGACCAATGAACCTGGATATGACGCTGAAGCAACGGTTTCGCCCAAAGGGGATAAAATTGTTTTCACTTCGACCCGAAGCGGTGATCTTGAATTGTATACCATGAACTTGGACGGAAGCGATGTAAAACAGATTACCAACGACCTGGGTTATGACGGAGGCGCCTTCTTTTCACCAGATGGCACCAAACTTATTTTCAGGGCCTCAAGGCCAAAAACCGAAGAGGCGATCAAAGAATACAAGGATTTGCTTGCCCAAGGTTTGGTTGAACCAACAGATATGGAGCTCTTTATTTGTAATGCCGATGGAAGTGATCTAAAACAACTCACTTTCTTGGGTAACGCCAATTGGAGTCCGTTTTTTCATCCTTCAGGAGAAAAAATACTCTTTTCAAGCAATTATGAAGCGGAGAAAGGTTTTCCTTTTAATTTATACTTGATAGGTCTTGACGGCAAAAATCTGGAACGTGTAACGCACGGGCAGACGTTTGATGCTTTTCCGGTATTCTCTAATGATGGTAAATATTTGGCGTTTTCAAGTAACCGTAACAACGGAGGGGGCAGGGACACTAATTTGTTCATCGCCGAGTGGCAGGATTGATCAATTAAATCCTATTGCGCTCTTCTACTTTTTTAGACTTTTTATTGGTTCTAATTCTAGTGTTTCCGAACTTATATCTAAATCCTAAAACAACCAATCTGCTTTCTGGCCTGTAATAGGAGGTATTATTCTGGTTAAGGAATTTTCTGGTGTTAAATAGATTTGACTCATTAAGAATGTCATCTACCCCTAATGATATGCTTCCTTTTTTATCCCAAAGTGTCTTTTGTATAGTAATGCCCAATTTTGAGTAATCTTCCTGTCTTGAATTTCCCCGGATAACGGGGGAGGAATAAAGCAAACTCACATCTGCCTTTAAACTTTTGTCATTTAAAAAAGAAAAACCGCTATTGGAACGTATATAAGAGTTCCATAATCCATTTTCAACCAATTGACCAGAATCCAAATCGGTGAAAATACTTTCTATATATGCGGTAGAGGCCAGAAAATAGAAATGCCAATTATTGGTGAAGTTCTTGCTTATGCTGAAATTAAAGCCATAGGCATAATCCTTATCTACATTTGAACTGATAAATCGTAATATTTGATTTTCATTGTCTTGAAATACCAATCTCTGGTGAAAATTTGTACGATTCTTGTAAAATAGCTCGAAGGTATAACCTCGGTTAAAGGTATAACCCCCAGCCATGTAATGCCGTGACGATGGCAATAGATCCGGATTGCCCTCTACTATTGAATTATTACTTTGAAAAACCTGAAACGGGTTTAGATTATTATATCGCGGTCTGGTAATTCTACGGTAATAATACAAATGAAAATCATGTTTAGCACTATGGGTGTATTGTAGCGAAAATGAAGGGAAAAGCTTAAAATAGTCATTCTTTTTGGCCGCCTCATCGGTATTAAGCTTTCCCTCGGTTTTAGTATGCTCGGCCCTAAGACCCACTTTGAGGTTCCATTTGTCCCATTTGTTATCAAAACTGGTATAGCCTGCGATAATACCTTCATCATATTCAAATACACCGGATTCCGTAGGATCGATTCCAGGTTGGTTTCTATCAAAGCCTTCCTGGTCAATACGACCCTCAGAATTGATCTGGGCATACCTAAGTCCTGTTTCAAATTTAGAGGAGGTGCCCACGGGAGTTATAAAATCAGCTTGTATGCTGAAAAGATCAATGCGTTGCATAGAATTTGTAAAAAAGTCATTCTCATCAGTAAGATTTTCATTGACATCAAAAAAATCAGTTTTCAAATCCTGGTCACGTTCATAATCATAATACGTATAGTGCAAATTCATTGATAATTCAGCTCCCTTCTTTTTTAGCTTATGTACAAAATCCAAATAAAAAGAAGTGTTTAGCTGTTGCTCTTCAGAATCGTTCAGCGTTTTAAAACTTGATACAGCTGCCCCATTAGGATCTGTTATTTGAGTTTCCGTATCGTACATTCTATCCACACTGGGATTCCATTGGTTCAAGGTAGAAATCGACAAAGAATTACGGTCATCAAAGAAATAGTCGAAAAAGGCATTGAAATTATGCCGTTTACGCCTTCGAATGTAATCTTCCTCAGCCGTCCATGTAGATGAAATTGAGCCATCATCAATAAAATTAGTCACATCGGTATATTGCGTAAACCACTTTTCTTTACTAAAACTGTAATTAGCCGAAAAACTTGTCTTACTCCCTTTAAAAAAATGATCGGTTCCTAAGGTGTGTTTTGGGAAAACCCCTTGGGTATACCGATTAAAAACAGCGCCATTATACCCAGAAATCAAATTTTTCTTCATTATAATATTAATCAACATTCCATCCTCCGCACTATACTTGGCAGGAGGATTGGTAATAACCTCTATTGATTCAACATTACTTGCTGTGGTACCAGATAGCAGATTGATTACATCGGCCCTAGGAAGATTTAATTTTCTCCCATTGATCATTATTCCAATATCCTTGCTTCCTTTTACCGAAAGCTCATTATTAATGACCACAACCCCTGGGGCTCTTTTCAGTGCTTCCCAAATATCACCATCTGAAAATGCCGTATTCTCAATATTGAAAACAAGACGGTCTACTTTACGCTCAACCCTTGGCTTTTGGGTAGATACAATAACTTCATCTAGAACTTGGGCGTAGTTGGCAATAGTAATCGTGCCAACATCTGCATCAGCTATAATTGATAGGTTTAAAAAATCAGATTCATTTTCCAGGTAACTGGCCTTTAGTAAATAATCGCCTGGAGGTATGTTGGTGATTTTAAAAATACCATTATCGTCTGTAGAGGAACCATTAATCAAAATACTATCCAATACGCTCAACAACAACACATTGGCTAACCATATTGGTTCACGATCAGTGCTTATGATTTTTCCTTGAATCTTATATTCCTGCGAAAATGATGAAGAGGTCAAAAAGGAAAGAACTAGTAAAAAAATTATCTGTTTATTCACAAAAACTTTCGATTGGGGTGTGAGCTTAACAAAAATACCCGAATTATCTTACAAAAAGCGTACGTTTCATCGATTATATTACAGAAGGCATCCTTAGTTATATAATCCAAATCACAAAACAACCACGGTTTATTTTGCACTATATTTGCACTTCTGAAAGAAAATGGCCTATTTCAACTGAATTAAGGCCCGGGATAATTTGAATTTAATTTAAATAGTAGTTGAAGAAAATACGAAACTTTTGCATTATCGCGCATATTGACCATGGCAAAAGCACCTTGGCTGATAGGCTGTTGGATTTTACTGGTTCTGTAACGGAGCGGGAAAAAAAAGAACAGCTATTGGATACTATGGATCTTGAGCGTGAACGCGGCATTACCATAAAAAGTCATGCCATTCAAATGGAATATACCTATAAGGGCGAGGAATATATTTTGAACTTAATCGATACTCCTGGTCATGTGGATTTTTCTTATGAGGTGTCCCGTTCAATTGCGGCTTGTGAAGGCGCCCTCTTAGTGGTAGATGCTGCACAAAGTATACAAGCGCAGACGATAAGCAATCTTTATTTAGCACTTGAAAATGATCTTGAGATTATTCCTATTTTGAACAAGATAGATCTGCCTAGTGCCAATCCTGAGGAGGTAACTGACGATATCGTGGATCTTTTAGGCTGTAAAGCGGAAGATATAATTCCTGCAAGCGCCAAGACTGGTATAGGGATTGGGGAAATTTTGGAAGCTGTTATCGAGCGTATACCTGCTCCATCCGGAATTGCTGATGAATCACTGCAAGCTTTGGTTTTTGATTCTGTTTATAATCCTTTTAGAGGAGTAGAAACCTATTTTAGGGTTATCAATGGGGAAATCAGGAAGGGTCAAAAAATAAAATTTGTAGCCACTGAAAAGAGTTATTTTGTAGATGAGGTAGGGACTTTAAAATTGACACAACAGCCCAAACAAGTTATTAAAACAGGGGATGTTGGTTATATGATAACAGGAATAAAAGATGCTAGAGAGGTAAAGGTTGGTGATACCATTACAGATTCGGCCAATCCTACAATAAATGCCATCGAAGGTTTCGAAGACGTAAAGCCCATGGTATTCGCAGGCATATACCCTGTCGATACAGAGGATTTTGAGGAGCTACGTTCCTCAATGGAAAAGCTCCAATTAAACGATGCTTCCCTGGTTTTTACACCTGAAAGCAGTGCAGCCCTAGGTTTTGGTTTTCGATGTGGTTTCTTGGGTATGCTTCATATGGAAATCATACAAGAGCGCCTGGAGCGTGAATTCGACATGACCGTCATTACTACGGTGCCCAATGTTAGCTACCATGCATTTACGAGAAAGAATCCCGATACACCTTTAGTCGTTAACAACCCTTCGGATCTTCCTGACCCGTCAACAGTAGACAGGGTAGAAGAACCATACATTAAAGCGACTATAATCACCAAAGCCGATTTCGTCGGTAATGTTATGTCGCTATGTATTGAAAAAAGAGGGCTGATTACCAATCAGACGTATTTAACTACTGAGCGCGTTGAGTTGAATTTTGATATGCCTTTGGCAGAAATTGTTTTTGATTTTTATGACCGATTAAAAACCGTTTCAAAAGGCTATGCTTCTTTTGATTATACCCCAATTGGATTGCGAACGTCAAAATTGGTCAGGGTTGACATTTTGCTGAATTCGCAACCTGTTGATGCACTTTCTGCTTTAATTCATGCAGACAATGCAGCTAATATAGGTAAGAAAATGTGTGGGAAATTAAGGGAACTTATTCCACGACAACAATTTGACATTCCTATACAAGCGGCAATCGGAGCAAAGATCATTTCAAGGGAAACCATTAAGGCCCTTCGTAAAGACGTTACCGCCAAATGTTATGGGGGTGATATTTCACGTAAGCGCAAGCTCTTGGAAAAGCAGAAAAAGGGTAAAAAACGGATGCGTCAAGTAGGTAATGTAGAAATACCCCAACAGGCATTTATGGCGGTATTGAAGTTGAATGACTGAATCTTTTTAAGCTTGTTAATTGCCTTTCATGTTAGTTTTCCCAGTATCGAAAGCCTTACCTAGATATACTAGCTTATATCCTTTTTTTATGTCTTTGAATTCCTTACTGTAAGACGACATTATCTTAAGATCGCCATCAAGGGTTTTTAAAAATATAGGGATAATGTCCTCGTCATTTTTTGTAATCTCAATAAGACCGTCATAATGGGATTGATCGTTGAGTTCAATCTCATGGACTTTAGGGTTTTTTCTCGCAGCCTCCACCAATTTAATAAAGTCATCAGTATGTGAGAACAATCCTTCTCTTGGATTATTTTCTGGGTCATTCATCTCATCTGTGGTTACCAAACGAAATGAGCCGTTTTCGCCGAAATTATTATGGAATTTATGAATGGCGTAATTATTTATTTCCGGGTTACCTGTCAATGCCATAAGGTAACCCACATCATTCAATTCAATGTTGTCAGACAACGTTTCTGAATAAATATTAGCAGAAAGTGCTTCTAGCCCCAACTGCTTTGCCTTATTGATGTTGGATTCATTATTATCGATCAACACAACATGCCTATTGTTTTTGAATAAATACTCCGCGATGAGTATAGAGACCTGGGAAGCACCGATAATCAGAATTCCCTCGGATTTTTTTAGAAAAACCCCAAGTATCCGGGCAACAAATCTTGCCGTGGTAGCATTTAATATAACCGTTCCCAGAACAATCATAAAAACCAATGGGGTAATATAGTTAGCGCCAACAACACCATCGCTTGCCAGTTTCAGGCCAAATAATGACGCAATACCGGCAGCGACTATACCTCTTGGGCCGACCCAACTAATAAAAAGCTTTTCATTGAATATTAATTTCGAATTTCGTGTGCTAAGAAAAACCCCTAATGGTCTAATGAGGAAAACCACTATTGCGAAAAGTATTGCTGTATTCCAATTGTAGATCAACAAAAGATCTTCCATATTGATATTCGCAGCGAGTAGAATAAAAAGTATTGATATGAGAAGTACACTCAATGATTCCTTAAAATAAAGAAGCTCTTTCAAATAGGCAGCGTTGAAGTTCCCCATGACCAACCCCATCACAACAACAGCAAGAAGTCCAGACTCCTGGGCAAAACTATCTGATAATACAAAAACACCTAGTACCAAGGCCAGCGAAAACACATTCAATAAATAACGTGGGATCCAGTTCTTGTTGATGGCAAAATTCAAGGCATGGGCAAAGGTGAAACCAAAAGTGAATCCGAATAAGACAATCTTCCCAAATTCAATCAAGGCAGTTATGGTAAATTCACCACCTGCCTCAACACTTATAAATTCAAACACCAATACGGCCACCAAGGCCCCTATGGGGTCTATTAGAATGCCTTCCCACTTCAATACCGCAGAAACATCTTGCTTTAATGGAATATTCCTTAAAATCGGAGTTATAACCGTAGGTCCAGTAACAATAATCAACGCAGCAAACAAAAAAGATATTGGCCAACTTAAATAAAATAAATAATGAGCAGCAACGGCTCCACCAAAAAAAGTAACAAGAGATCCCAAGGTAATCAGCTTGGTAATAACAGGGCCAACATTCTTTATTTCGTTCGTTTTTAAGGTAAGGCCTCCTTCAAAAAGAATAATACTAATAGCCAATGAAACAAAGTGAAAAAGACTTTCTCCTGGAAACAATCCTTCTTTGCCGTTCCAGATCGGTTCAATCCATTTGGTGCCATCCTCTGATAAGTATTCTGCCGCAATTGGCCCAACCAACAAGCCAATTAAGATCAAAGGTAATATTGCAGGTATTTTGAACTTCCATGCAAACCACTGTGCAATTATTCCCAATATTACTATTCCCGCTAATTCTAACATCTAAAAGGTTTTCAGATAAAAATACTAATTTAAACTAAACATCTTTCATTGTCAGGCGTAATACAGAACAGGCAGATTTTTCTGCGTATTTGTCTTTCCCTGTACCAAAAAGAACACTTAACCAATTGTCTTTTTGTGGGGTGCCCAAAATCAATAAATCGTAGCTTGCTGATTCTTTGGAAATAGCAGTAACTGAATCATCATCTTTTAAAATATGGACATCAGTTTTTGTATCCACTTTTAGAAGTAAATTCTTCGAGTTTTGTTCGATATCGGCAATAGTCGTTTTATCCGTGGTTTCAGGAACAACATGCAATAAGGTAAGTGAGGCATTATAAAAATGACAAATTCTATCGGCAACCGCTATAAAGTTCTTGTCTTTTCGCCCAGGGCGTAATGCCAATAATACTTTGCTGATATATCGCACCCCCTCATCTTTGAACAGTGCGAAATCGGAGTTAATATGCGTCACCAACCATCCAATGGGGTTACTCACCAAAATGCCACTATGTGCCCTTCCGTTCCATCCCATGACCAACCAATCACAATGGGTCTGGTCGCTAAGTTCATGGATTGTATCAGACATTTCATGGGTAACCACAGCTTCAAAATCAATAATTATATCCTTGGATTCTGCCAAACGCTCTATCCTTCTTTCCAAGGATGTAATATGGGGGTCGATTTCGCTGAAAGCATCTAAAAAAGTCTGGTTTGGAACTTCAGTAACATTAACTGCCTGGATTTTATCCCGTTTGTTGATGGCAGCGGCTATTTCCAACAACATTTCAGGTGATTTCTCATTACCAAGCAATGGCACTACAACCCCCGCATCCGAAACCAGTTTTCCATCTAAACTTTGAACTTCACTTTGTTGATTGTTTCTATACTGTATTATATCCTTGTCCTTTCTTTTGTAAAACAAATACATGGCCGGTCGATGCCCATATTTCCTTAATATTCCAGTTCTGGTTGCATTTTTTCCAAAGAAAAAATATATAACAATCCCAATTGCAAAAATGCCTACTACAGCCATAAAAGGACCTAAGCCTAAAAATACCAATAAGACAACACCACTGATTATTCCGAATAATTGAACGAAAGGATACAAAGGGGAACGAAAAGGAGGATTATACCATTGTGCAGACGTTTCCCGTAAAACGATAACACTGGCATTGACCAAAATGAACATCATGACCATAAAAGCACTGGCCAATTTTGCGATTTTTTCAACGTCAAGAAAAATAATGACCAATCCCATGGCCACACAGGTCATGATAATCGTTACAACCGGCGTTAAATATTTAGAATGGATTTTACCCATGAAATCTGGTAAAAGCTTATCTATAGCCATTGCAAAAGGAAATCTCGAAGCTGCCAAAACACCGGAATTCGCCATTGAAATAAGAGTAACTATACCTATGCCGGCTGCGATGTAACCAATAAAACTTCCGCCAAGTAAATTTGCTATGGTGTAAATGGGTTTTATATCTGTTTTCAGTTCGGCCATAGGAATGTTGCCAACCAAAACAAAGGCCACAAAAACATAAATGGTCATCATTATGAACAAAGACAATATCATTGCCCTAGGAAGGTTTTTACTCGGGTTTTTTATTTCTCCAGCAATAGCGGCCACTTTGGTAACCCCCGCATAAGAGATATAAACAAATGCAATAGTTGAAATTAAGCCCATATTCCCTTTTGTAAGAAAAGGGTCCAATAAAGCTGGGGATACTTTTGGTAGACCAAATATCAAAATCAAACTTAGGGTTATAATACTCATAGAAACAATGACAAGCTGAACCCTTCCTACTTTCTTGACTCCCAATATATTTAAAAACAAAATGACCAATAAAAAGATCAGGGCAATGTATTTGGTAAGCCCAACTTCTATATTCACCAATATGGAAAGATAGGCTCCGAACCCCACTAATGCAAAGGCGCTTTTGAGAAGTAATGAAAGCCATAACCCAATACCTGCAATGGTTCCAAAAATTGGCCCAAAGGCACGCTCAATATAAACGTAGGTGCCTCCCGAAGAAGGCATCGCTGTTGCCAATTCAGATTTTGATAGTGCTGCAGGTAAAATACAAACCGCTGCCAGTAGATATGCCAGCCAAACTGAAGAACCTGTCTTAGCTGCAGCCAAACCAGGTAAGACGAAAATACCGCTCCCCAGCATACCGCCAATACTAATTGCTATTACTGAAGTTAAGGATAAGCTGCGTTCTAGTTTCTTCAAATCTTGGGATTTATGCCTAAAAATAGGCTTTTTTAAATAATGTCTTCCTACGAAAATATGTTCTGTCTGGCATAATCAATTCGTATTGTTTTATTAATTTGCACGCCATGAAATTATATCCCATTGAGACCGGTAATTTTAAATTAGACGGAGGCGCCATGTTCGGAGTGGTGCCAAAAACGATTTGGAATAACACCAACCCAGCAGATAGTCATAATATGATTGATATGGCCGCCCGCAGCCTACTGATCGAAGATGGCGATCGATTGATTTTGATTGATACGGGTATGGGTAATAAGCAATCAGATAAATTCTTTGGATATTATTATCAATGGGGCAATCATTCTTTAGATAAATCACTCCAAAAATTCGGTTTTCATCGTGATGATATTACCGATGTATTCATGACTCATCTTCATTTTGACCATTGCGGCGGAAGCATTCAATGGAACAAAGACCGTACGGGCTATGAGCCAGCATTTAAAAACGCACATTTTTGGACCAACGAAGATCATTGGCAATGGGCAACTATACCCAATATGCGTGAAAAAGCTTCATTCTTGCAAGAAAACCTTCTTCCCATGCAAGAAAGTGGGCAATTGAAATTCATTAAAAAAGATGAAAGTGCTTATTTAAAAAATTCGGAATTGGGTTTTGGTATTCTTTTTGTAGATGGACATACGGACAAGCAAATGCTACCTCATATAAGTTACAAAGGAAAGACCTTGGTTTTTACAGCAGATTTAGTGCCAACCGCTGGGCATATTCCCGTCCCTTATGTAATGGGATACGATACGCGCCCATTACTGAGTATGGAAGAAAAACAATTATTCATGAATGAAGCCGTCGCAAATGATTATTTTCTGTTTTTGGAGCATGACGCCCATAACGAGATTTGTACGCTTCAAAATACAAGAAAAGGAGTGCGTTTAGACCAAATTCATACATTTAATGAAATATTCAATTAAGCCATGTTTGGGAAATTTCGTAAATTTCCACTCCGATAATGATACACTTCCTTCAAACAAAGATCCCTTATAATCAAAGAAACACACTAACTTAATAATTTATAAATGACACGTAATTTTTCAAAGCCCATCTTAGGGTTCACAGCAGCTATCTTTTTACTGGGTTGCGGGGCAACCACAATAATTTCTACGCCCATTGAAAAAATAGATGCCATGCCACTTAAAGTGGCAGATTTGACGGAAAATCAAAAAAAGTCATGGGGGCATACGGACTTGGTTGCAGATACAATTCCTGGAATGAGTGTAGACAAGGCTTATCGTGAAATCATTGGCACAAAAAAAGGAACCAAAGTCATAGTTGCGGTTTTAGATTCGGGAATAGATCTAAAGCACGAAGATTTAGACGGGGTAATCTGGACTAATAGAAAGGAAAAGCCCGGTAATGGCAAGGACGATGATAAAAATGGCTACATCGACGATATTCATGGATATAATTTCTTGGGCGAATCATACAATGAGCAATTGGAATATGCTAGAATCCTAAGGCTCAAATTGGGAGATGCTGATTTACAAGCTAAAGCAAAGACTGAATTGGACAAGGAATACCAGCAGGCCTTTGGCAACAAACAACAGTATGAACAAATACTACAGGCTGTTGAAAAAGCTGATGCCGCTGTAAAGCAACATTTGGGTAAAACGGATTATACCAAAAAAGATGTTTCTGGTATAAAGTCTGAGAATGAAGAAATGCAAAGGCATGTAGCTGTGTTGACTCAGATGTACACCTTTGCAGATAGTATTCCTGAAATTATTGAAGAATTAGAGGGTGGCATCAAACATTTCACAGAACAACTGAATTATAACCTCAAGGTAGATTTTGATGGGAGGAAAGTTGTTGGTGATAATCCGTATGATTTAATGGATACCAAATATGGTAACGGAAACCCTCAAAACAGGGTTGAGGATGAGAGTCATGGCACCCACGTGGCGGGTATTATAGCCGCTGAACGAAACAATGGAAAAGGAGCTAAAGGTGTGGCCAATAATGTTGCCATAATGAGTATAAGGGCAGTTCCCAACGGAGATGAATACGATAAGGATATCGCTTTAGGCATTCGGTATGCCGTTGACAATGGGGCCAAAATCATTAACGGCAGTTTTGGAAAGTCATTTTCGCCAAATGCAGAATGGGTATACGAAGCTATTAAATATGCGGCTTCCAAAGACGTCTTGATTGTGCATGCCGCCGGTAACGAGGGGGCTAATTTAGATGACCCAAAGAATCCAAATTATCCAAATGATCAAATAAACAATGGTCCGGAAATTGCAGACAATGTCATTACAGTAGGTGCTTTAGATCCTAAATATGGTTCAGAAATGGTTGCCTCCTATTCTAATTACGGAGCAATAAATGTTGACGTTTTTGCACCTGGAACAGATATTTATTCTACTGTGCCAAATAACAAGTATGAATTCATGCCCGGAACTTCAATGGCCGCCCCAGCAGTTGCAGGGGTTGCTGCTTTGGTACGTTCCCAATACCCAAGCCTTAGCGCTTCACAGGTAAAGAAAGTAATTCTTGACTCCGGTCTCAGCGTCAAGGCTGCGGTTATCCTTGGAGGTGATGCATCAAAAAACAATACGTTGGACAAGATCAGCACCTCAGGAAAAATTGTAAATGCCTATAACGCATTGCTAATGGCGAGAACAATGGCAACTGGAAAATAAAATAATTTTATATTTAGATTAGTATGCAGTTTATTAAAACAATACTCTTTCTTGCACTGGTAAACTTTACTTTATTCGTTCAAGGACAGCATTCAAATTCTTATTGGCAACAACATGTCGACTATTCCATTGAGGTAGCGATGGATGTTGAGAATTATCAATATCAGGGAACACAAAAACTGGTTTATACCAATAATTCCCCTGATGAATTGACACGAGTGTATTATCATTTGTATTTCAATGCCTTTCAACCCGGCAGTGAGATGGATATTCGTCTTCAGAACATAGATGATCCTGATGGCAGAATGTTTGTTGAAGGCAAGAGTAGAATAGCTGCTTTATCCCCTAACGAAATAGGGTACTTGCACCCTACTTCTTTGACACAAGATGGTGAAAAAGTAAAGTTCAATGAAGAAGGGACCGTTTTAGTCGTAGAATTGGCCAAACCTATTCAAGCAGGTGGAAAAACAACCTTTGAAATGGCATTCAAAGGCCAAGTTCCTGTTCAAATTAGACGTTCTGGGAGAAATAATAAAGAAGGCGTAGCGCTTTCAATGAGTCAATGGTATCCCAAATTGGCTGAATATGATTTTGAAGGATGGCATGCTGATCCTTACATAGCTCGGGAATTTCATGGCGTTTGGGGCGATTTTGACGTAAAATTGACAATAGATAAAGATTATATCGTGGGTGGAACCGGTTATTTACAAAATCCACAAGAAATTGGGCATGGCTATGAAGCTACTGGAACCAAAGTCAAAAAAGCAAAAGGAAAGACCCTAACATGGCATTTTAAAGCCCCGATGGTACACGATTTTATGTGGGCGGCTGATCCAGATTATCTGCACGATACGCTGAAAATGGAAAAAGGTCCTACGCTTCACTTTTTATATAAAAACGACCCAGAGATAATCGAGAACTGGAAGAAACTCCAGCCTAAAACTGCTGAGGCCATGGAGTTTTTCAGTAAAAACATAGGCAAATACCCCTATGAGCAGTATTCTGTGGTTCACGGTGGCGATGGCGGTATGGAGTATGCCATGAGCACTTTGATTTCGGGTGGTCGAAAACTAGGTAGTTTAGTGGGCGTAATGTCTCACGAAATGGCCCACTCTTGGTTTCAACATATATTAGCGACCAACGAAACCAAACATGAATGGATGGATGAAGGTTTTACCTCATTTATTTCTAATTTATGCATGAACAAAATCATGGAAAGAAATAAAGATAATCCTTTTGAAAACACTTATAAAGGGTATCGCAATCTTGCGTTATCTGGTAAGGAGCAGCCACAGGCAACCCATGCGGATCGCTATGGGCATAACTTTGCTTATGGCGCCTCAGCGTATAGCAAAGGATCCATATTCCTTTCACAATTGGGTTACATTATTGGTGAGGATAAATTAATGGAGACGATTAGAAAATACTTCGACGATTTTAAGTTCAAGCATCCTGTGCCAAACGATATTAAAAGAACCGCCGAAAAGGTTTCTGGTATGGAATTGGATTGGTATTTAATGGATTGGACACAGACTACCAACACCATCGATTATAACTTAAAGGATGTCTCTAATGCAGGAGCCAAAACTAAAGTTACAATGGAACGAAAAGGTCTAATGCCAATGCCCTTGGATATTCTAGTCGTATATAATGATGGTACCCGTGAAACTTTTTATGCGCCTTTGAGAATGATGCGCGGTGAAAAGGAAAATCCGTACCCAGATTTAAAAAGAACAGTATTGCCAGATTGGCCTTGGGCATACCCCACTTTTGAATTTTCAATTAACAGACCTATCAACGAAATTCGGGCGATAATGATCGACCCTTCACAGCTCATGGCCGATGTTGATCCAGAAAACAACTTCTGGCAATCTTTAGACTAGGCGGAATAATTTTAATTTATTAGAGTGATTTATTGGTGGTAATCCTGTACCACCAAGTATTTCTGTACATCTCATTTTTTGCAGTGAGTTCCCTATTGTTCATGGCAAAATGGGTCTTGTCAAGTACCCTATTTCTATACCCCAAAAGATGAAAAAATGGTTTTGTGAAAAAATGGGCCACTTTGGTGTTAACCAATAGCGATTGTTTTTGATTATTGGCCCAAGAAACCCCAGGTAAAATATGTAGTAATGATCCAAACTTACTCCTGCGTAAAAATGCTGATAATGTAAGGGCCCAAAGCGGTGTTTTTCGTATCAAGAAAAAACCTTCTTCCCCTTGTTCTTGGTAAAGCGGCATGAAAAGAATGGTGTCTTTTTCAGCTTTTATAAACTCATCTTTTTCAATTGCCAACGGAGTCCCTTCAAGTATTTCTTCAAAACTCTTAAACCCTTCCATCATCTTAAAATCCTTTATATCATTAAGGTGGTGGCGGTAAGTTATTTCATAAAAGTTAGAATTATTCTGTGCGGATTTTTGGAGTTGTAAATAGTACTTCTTGAAATTCTTTACTTCGGTCCTGTTCAAAAACCCACTGAAAGCCATGGTCAACCAAGTAAAGGCAATACTATTTTTAATTGAAATTTCCTCTGTATGTTGGCCAGATTCAAAACCTAAGGAAACATATCCTTTCTCATTGATGTAGCTCAAGAGCGGGCCGTCAAGATATTCTTCTATACCCAAAATAATGGGTACAGGAAAAAGCTTGGAAAACCTCCTATTGATCAATGCGTCGTTAATCGTAATAAACGGTAAGGTTTTACTAGATGTAGTATGATAATCTATAAAGTAGAATGGCCCTTTTTCATGCTCCAATATCCCTGAAATCAGCTCATAAATGGCCGCCAATTCCTTATCTTCAACAGAAAGTTGTTTCGCTGTCTTTTTGTTGATATTCTTGATTCTAGAATGGGTCCAAATACGGTTTAAATCTTTCTCAACAAATCTCTTTCCTTTTAATAATGCTGGAATGTTCCCTCTTATACCATAAGCTGACCCTTTGCAAGAAAAAGGGCCCTTCCCCAATTCTTTGAAAATATGCTCAAGTGCTGTAACCCCCGACTGTTCGTTGCCATGAATTCCACCAAAAAAAATCAAGGTAGGTCCTGGAAGATCTCCTTTAACTTGTCCAATAATACGCTTGGTTTTAACCACTATTTCAGTTTTCGGGGCTATGGTCATCTGCTATAAATCATTGGATGTGATTATACCCACAAGTTTTTTGTCGCGTACTACAGGCAAACAATTTATTTTATGCTGCTGCATTAATTTTTTGGCTTGCTCCAAAGGGGTCCCTGGCATTACCGTTATCAAATTTTTCTGCATTATTTTCTCAATGCTTTGCACATGCTTTTTGGGATTATCCAAATATTTACCAACGTCTGTCCAGGTTAAAAGGCCCACTAAATCCAAGTGGTCATCAAGAATAGGAACATGATGAATATTTTTCCATTGCATCATTCTCAAAACAAGTTCCATGCTGTCACTTTCCTGAGCGGTAATAATTCTAATGTTCATTCGTTCCCCAACTTTTCTGTTGCTTTTTGGAATCTGGAATTCGTCACCTCTTGGTAATTGCCATGCATCAATATTATATCCCTTTTCCTGCCTTTCATACATGGTAGCACATAATATTTTAAGCGCATCAGGAGTTTTGAAATCCTTTTTAAGTTTGCGGAAACCTTCCACCATCCATCTTGAACCATTTCTTGATCGTATTCGATTTTTGATAATCCGCAAATAATGTTCTGCATCTCTTGGCGCAACTTTCATACTATACAATCCCCTGTACGCCATTGGCAATAAGTGGTCCATTAAAAGTTCTTGGCTTGAAATCAATTTGTTGTTCCAATAAAATTGTGTAGCCATACCATATCTTGCCGCATTAAAGAAATTGCTTTTCACATCTTTAAAATCCATTTTGGTATGTATATTATCGAATTCTTTCGGTCTGCCTTTCATAACTCCTACCCAGAACATCATGTTCGCGATTTCATCCGAAGTTGAGGGTCCAGCAGGAAGGTATCTGTTCTCAATACGTATATGGGGTTGGTCATTCGTGGTGCCATAACATAGCCTATTCCATTTATACACTGTACCATTATGTAATTTCAGTGCCTTTAATTTTGGAATCTTGCCATTTTCCAATTCGGTCATACTATCCGTACCAAGCTCCGTGGTAATGAGGCTTCTGAACCCTATAACCGTATCCTTAAAAAAGTCGGCCACAGAGCCTTCTGCCCATTTGTTGCCAAAACCTACTCTTGGCTCTCTTTCATTCAAAACAAAAGTACTTGCCCGTGTATCCACACTTTGGGCAAAGAGTGCAATACGGGTTTCTTCCCATAGTTCGCGTCCCATTAATAAAGGTGAATTTGTGCAAATTGAAAGAATAGGGCCAGCAATGGCCTGTGCCCAGTTGTAGGTGTCCGCAAAATCCTTATGATCTATCTGTAAATGCGATTGAAAACTCGTGTTACACCCTTCATATAGAATTGAATCGTGCTTTAAATTCAGTTCATCAACTCCTTTTATGTGTAATTCTATATCATTTTTCCTTACTTCCTTGATAGCCTCATTTAATATGATATACCGCTTTAAAGGTGTCATATAAGAAGGTCTTAAATGCTTTGTCCTAATTGTAGGCAAAATGCCGGTTAGCATGATTTTCGTATCCCGTTTTTTGGCAACCTCATTAACCTGGTCCAAAAGATCATTCAAATGCTTATGAAGTGCTGAAAAGCAATCCCCTTTTAATTCAAGTGGTTCCAAATTTATTTCTAAGTTATACAGTGCCAGTTCAGATGTAAAATGTTTCTTATCAAGTTCTTTCAATATTTCGTCGGCATTGCTAGCAGGCTCCCATTCATCATTTACCAAACAAAATTCCTGTTCCGCACCTACTCTGGTTATGTCTTTCTCAAACATGTCATTTTCGAGCATATATTCCAAGGCCTTAATGTCTGACATGAGCTGTTTTATATAAAAAGCTTTGTTCGGATTTCCATTTAATTTTTCTACGTTCAATTCTCCCATTATTATGATATTAAGGTCTGCTAGTTGATCCAGATTAAATTAGATTTTATCTCATACAATATAGAACCTTTTTAGGCTGTCAGCAAATGACAAATGTCATAAAACCCATACGGTGAAATTTCTTTACTTTTACCTGACCATGTCAATGAAATTTCGAAAGAAAGAAAAACTAAAGAGCAAGAAGCTCATAGAGGTGCTTTTTAAAGAAGGAAAAGCACTAACCAGTTTTCCTCTTAGGCTCATATACTTGAAGCTTGAAGTGCCTTTGGACGCAAAATTCAAAACGGGGGTAGCCGTTCCTAAAAAGAATTTTAAGAGTGCCGTTAAAAGAAACCGGATCAAGAGACTGTTGCGTGAAAGTTACCGCAGGAACAAACACTTGGTTTTTAACAATAGTGAGGGTAACTTTGCGTTTCTAATTTTATATCTTGGGAAAGAAATGCCAACTTACCCTGATGTAGAAAAAAGCATGCAAAAAATACTTCAAAAATTTCAAAAAAAGATTGATGATGCAAAAGTTGATTAAAAAAAAGGTATTGATTCCCGTTTTGGCCATTACCTTTTTAGTTGTTGGTAGCAGTTTTAAGAGTGATTTCTTCGAAATTGCGAAACAGATTGAGATATTCACGACGCTCTTTAAAGAGTTGAATATGAACTATGTTGATGAGACCAACCCTGCCGAATTGATGGATACGGCCATTAAGAACATGTTGAACGAGCTTGATCCGTATACCAAATTCTTGAACGAACAGGATGTTGAGGCTTATAAAATCAACAACGCTGGGGAATATTCTGGTATAGGAGCTTTAGTACGTTCTTATAAAGATAGATTATTGGTCATAGAACCTTATAAAGATTATCCAGCTGATAAAGCGGGACTAAAGGCAGGTGATGAGATTATTAAAATTGGGGATATTAATGTGGCTGATTTTGATGACAATGCCAGCGAACTCTTAAAAGGATCCAACAACTCTTCTGTGGCAATTACCTATAAAAGACTCGGCAAAATGAATACAACTTCTATTAAACGAGAAGCTATAGAAGTCGATGCTGTGCCTTATTATCACATGGTTGACGATAAAACAGGGTATATTGTGTTGGCAAAATTCAATGCAAAAGCAACTTCCCAAACCAAAGCAGCACTTATTGATCTTAAAGGAAAAGGTGCGACAAAAATCATATTGGATTTACGTGGAAATCCTGGTGGATTATTATCCGAGGCGATAAATGTTACCAATTTATTTGTGCCTAAGGGAGAATTGATTGTTACCACAAAATCCAAAGTTAAAAAGTTCAATTCGGAATATAGGACCAAAAACAAGGCGGTTGATACTGAAATACCTTTGGTTGTTTTAGTGAATGGCAGTAGTGCCTCGGCAAGTGAAATCGTTTCAGGTAGTTTACAAGATTTGGACCGTGCCGTAATTATGGGCGCCCGTAGCTTTGGTAAAGGTTTGGTTCAAAGGCCTATGAAACTCACCTACGGAACCCAGTTAAAAGTAACCATTAGCCGTTATTATACCTCTTCAGGCAGATGTATACAATCCCTGGACTATTGGAATAGGGACGAAGATGGCAATGCTGTGCGCAATACCCAGTTCAACGAATTTAAAACAAGAAATGGTCGTAAGGTCCAGGACGGTGGCGGTGTGTTACCTGATGTTGTTATCGACGAACTGAATACCAATTCCTTGACTAAGGCATTGGAGCAAAACAACATCATTTTTGATTTCGCCACAGATTATCACTACCAAAACACTATAGAAAATCTTGGCAACATTGCCTTTTCGGACGATGATTTCAATGTTTTCAAAACTTTTGTCGGTCAAAGTGATTTTTCCTATGAGACTAAATCGGAAAAGGCAATCAAAGAAGCCATGGAAAATGAGGATAGTGATATTTTAGGAGCCGCTGTGCAAGAGAATTATAAATCTCTTTTAGTAGAAATCGAGAAAAGTAAATTCTTGGCCTTGGATAAACATCAAAAGGAAATCCAGAAAAAATTGGAAGACGAAATCGTAAAAAGATACTTCTACAGAGAAGGGTTATATGAGCATTATTTGACCCACGATGAAGCGATTTTGGCCGCCTCAGAACTATTATCCAATGAAGGCAAATACAAGGGTATACTGCAATAGTCTGGAGTTATTTATAGATACAACTGCCAGGATCTGATTTTATAAAATGTTTTCCGTAATTAACTGCTTTAGGATTCATACACCCTTTTAGATTTCGAATTTTTATTCTTCTAAAATCAATGGGCTGACCTTCACTTTGTAAGGCAATAAAACCCTTTTTCAATAATTGTCCGTCTTTCTTTATTTCTGGATCGTAGCGGTCAACCACGCCACCTCCAATTTGTGGTTTGGTATATTGTAAAACTTCTTTTCCGTTTACAATATGCGTAATCAATGAATCCCCTAATACTATAAGTTCTGCCTTCACCCATTTATTGCCAAAATACGTCTCCGAAGTTGAATTTATACAGTGTCTTGGATCAATTTTGCCTTCATAAACGACATCTGTCCCCGGTGAGCACATATTACCCGTTGGTCTAGCCTTACCTTTTTCCAAACCGGCCAAAAATTGCATTTCAACAGAGATAGGCCAGTTTTGTTCCTTCGGCATTGTTTTGGGATCCTGACTATGGAACATTACGCCACTATTCTTTACAGTAAAACTCGGAGCCCCTGGGTGCAATTCGCCCACAAATCTATATTCCATTGACAGGTGAAAATAAGAATAAGGTTCGTTATAATATAAATGCCCAAACCGGTCATCAAAATCCCCTTCATATTGATCATAGCGCACTTTTATGATTTCGTCTTCAGCCCTAAAAGTATCCCCATGATTATCGCCTACTTCATAATGGTGGATTTTTGTCGTCCAATTATCAATATCCCTTCCATTGAACATACTTTCCCAACCTTCATTCTTAGCTATTGTCTTTACACTAACGCATTGGCACATAATCGTAACAATACACAAATATCCCAGTACTTTAAAATTAGACCACATGCTATACTTTTTTATGGTTTCTCATTCTAAGATACTATAAGTTTTAATCTCTGCCATATAATTGTCCTATAAGGACAACATTTCATATTTTTGGGTGAACTTGCAATTAGTCAAATATTCGAATCCTCAACCAGCTTTCATGAGAAATACCGGCATTCTTATTGTATCCCTCCTTTTTTTTATTTCCTGTAAAACAGTCCCTGAAAAACTTGGTGATTTCGAGCTGCTTCCAATACCACAGAAGATTAAGATTACAGGTGCTAGCAGCATTACTATTGATGCCTTAAAATCGTACTATTCAAAGGCCGCCTTGGGGATTCCCGTTGAAAATAATTTATTGCTAGGTATGGAGTCTGTCAATAGTGGTTCTGAAGCGCAACTGGTTTTTGATATTGATTCTACTTTGAATTTAAAGAGTGAGGGCTATTCGATGAAAATCAATCAGAATCAAATAAAAATCTCTGGTAAAGACTCCATTGGTCTTTTTTATGGATTCAAAACGTTGGAACAGTTGCTTATCGATGCTGACGAACAAAAAGTTACCCTCCCGCTTTGTACAATAGAAGATTACCCATTATTGGCCTATAGGGCAATTCAATTGGATGTAAAACATCATTTGGAAAAAATAGAATACTATTATAAACTCATCGACAAATTGGCGAGTTATAAGGTCAATGCCATTATCGTTGAAATGGAGGATAAAATAAAGTATAAACGGCAACCAAAAGTAGCTTCTGCCGATGCTTTATCAATAGAAGAATGGGAAGGTCTTAGCAATTATGCTGCAAAACAACATATTAGTATAAGCCCGTTAATTCAGGGGTTAGGCCATGCCTCATTTATTCTAAAACACCCAGAATACGCAGATTTGAGGGATAACCCAAAAAGTGATTGGGCATTTGATCCCCTAAACCCTAAAACTTATGAAGTACAATTTGATTTGTATCTTGATGCTATAGAGGCCACTCCACATGGCAAGTACCTCCATGTTGGTGGTGATGAAGTACATACTACGGGTCGTGGTAGTGGAAAATCTGCGTTGGAATTGCAATTAATATGGCTCAATAAAGTTTGTGATTTTGCTGAAAAACATGGTCGTATACCGATATTTTGGGACGATATGCCACTAAAACAAGCTGAGGTTTATGATCCAATGTTCCAACCTGATATGACCCAAAAAGAAGTGGACGATATCTGGGCCAAAAATGAACATAAGCTGACTACATTTTTAGATAAGTTTCCTAAAAACTGTATTTATATGCGATGGAATTACAGCTCACCTGAAGCCTATGGTAATACCAAGGCCATGGAATGGTTTAGAAGCCATGATTTTCAAGTCATGGGTGCTACTGCCGGACAAACCCGTTGGGTTTTAATGCCACAATCGGAGAGTAATATGGAAAACATCAGATCATTTGCGCTTTCCTCAATAAACAGTAATCTTGATGGGTTATTACTGACGCTTTGGGATGATGACTCGCCACATTTTGAGCTTTATAATAGAGGTATCATCGCCTTTGCGGAATATACTTGGTCGGGTGATAAGAGAGATAAGGGTAAAATTAAATCCGCCTATAGACAAAGAGAATTTGCACATGCACTAAAAGATTCCGCTCATGCCTTTATCGATGGTCTGGAGAAACCAGTTGCATTTTGGAAGAATGCTTTACTTGAAGGAAACAAGAGAAATTATTTAAAAGGAATGGACGACCCCATAAAAGATGGCGCTATTGATTTACCCAATAGAAATAAAAAAGGTGAATGGAGCATAAAATACAAAGAACGTTTAGACCAAGCGGCCGAATTCATACAATCCTACGACAGCCTTTCAAACAAGATTTCATATTTCAAGGCAAATGCCGTTCGTAACTCCTATAATCTAGAGGTATACGAACAAGTAAACGAATTAGTAGGTTTTACCCCTAGAGCTTTGTTGGCCTTAAAAGCCTATGATAAGGCAGAATCTACTGCTGAGGAAATGGAAGCTGTTAAAGCATTGGGGGCGCTAAAAAAAGAATTTTCTGCATTGCGCGATGATTTCGAAAATGTTTACTCTAAATCGCGAATTCTGAACAAACCAAGTGATTATATCTTAGATCAAGACCACCATGTTCATATGGGCAACCAATCTCTAAATTTTGATTGGCAATTTATTGGGGAACAAATTTTCTTGGACAAACTTGAAAAAGAATTGCCAAACCTGATTTATTTGGAAAACGCAGATCCCGTAAAAAAATAAATTCAATTTCTATGGATTTTAAAACGCCCATTTTTGTAGCATTTATAGCATTTACCTCATTGTATGGCCAAGATGATACCGCTTTGGTATGGCACAATCCGATAAAAATAGTCGATAAATTTGAAGGCCAGGGCTGGGAAAACATAGATTATAACCGTCTACCAGATAAGGCAGAAAAAGTGGTAAGAACCCCCCTGTGGAATCTATCAAGAAACTCTGCCGGATTGCAAGTCCTGTTTGAAACTGACGCGTCTTCAATTGCTGTTCGATACAAGGTTAGTGGAAATCACAGTATGCCCCATATGCCAGCTACTGGTGTAAGTGGTGTTGACCTATATGTTAAAAAGGATAATGAATGGGTTTGGTGCAGAGGTAGGTATCAATTTAAAGACACTATTACCTATGATTATAATGTCAACTTCACCCCTTTAGGTGTTCGGGAATACCAATTGTTCTTGCCTCTATATAATTCAGTAAAAGACCTCTCCATTGGTGTTCCAATTGACAATACATTCGTCATTAGCCCGATTAGAGATCCTAAACCTATCGTGATTTATGGTACTTCAATCGCGCAAGGTGCCTGCGCCTCTAGACCGGGCATGGCATGGACCAACATTTTATCCAGAAAATTGGACCACCCAATTATTAACTTAGGTTTTTCTGGCAATGGCCGATTAGAGTCTGAATTGATAGAGTTATTGACAGAGATTGATGCTTCAATCTATATTTTGGATTGTCTCCCTAATCTATCTCCTAATGAGAATAGGACCAAGGCAGAAATACAAAAACGAATTGTAAATAGCGTTGGTTTATTGAAAGAAAAACGTCCAAATACCCCTATTTTATTAGTACAGCATGCCGGATATTCCGATGGTTTGGTCAATAGTTCAAGAAAAGACATATACGAATCACTGAATTCCTGGATGTCCGAAACCTTTGAACAACTTAAATCACAAGATGTGCAAGATCTTTATATGCTTTCCAAAGAAGAAATAGCATTAGGAAACGATGCCTTCGTCGATGGCACTCACCCTACAGATTTGGGAATGCAAAAATATGCCAATGCCTACGAAAAGATGTTAATCCAAATAAAACAGAAATAACCAAAGTTCAAAATACCATAAATACTTATGAAAAAAACACTACTTACTATTCTGATCATTACGCATCTTACGGCATTAGCACAAAAAGAGACAAAAGAGGAGATAAAACCAATTCCTAAACCACAGTCTTTTGTGACATCGCATCAGGGAACGTTTAATGGTAAAACCATAAAATATAAAGCTACTGCCAAAGAATCCTATTTAAAAAATAGCAAAGGGGATTCTGTTGCGTCTATATGGTCAGTGGCATATACCCAAGATGGTATCGCCAATAGTACAAAAAGACCAGTAACCTTTGTATTTAATGGTGGTCCGGGCTCAGCCTCAGTATGGTTGCATATGGGTTTGTTTGGTCCTAAAATCGTTAAAGTAGATTCAGATGCCAAGAAAGATGATGGAGCCGCTCCCTACGATTTAAGGACCAATGAACATGGCCTTTTGGATTTAACCGATTTGGTATTTGTAGATCCGGTTGGTACGGGGTATAGCAGAGTCATTGGTAAAGGAAAAGAAAAGGATTATTGGGGCTTAAAAGAGGATGCTAAATCTGTAGCACAGTTCATGCGCCAATGGATTACCGAAAATAAACGTTGGTTTTCGCCAAAATATATCGCTGGCGAAAGCTTTGGAACTACGCGCGCAGCTGCAGTAGGCAAAGAATTGGAAGGCGGTGGGCAAAATATGGCCTTAAACGGACTTATATTAATATCCCAGGCTTTGGATTATGATGGTTCTACTTCAATACACAATAATATTACCTCCTATGTAACCTATTTACCAAGTATGGCAGCCACGGCGTGGTACCATAAAAAAGCAGGGGAAGGCAAAAATCTGGAAGATTTCATAGCCGAGTGTCGAAAATTCACTTATGACGTCTATACCCCAGCTTTGTACAAAGGGTCCTTACTAACCGAAAATGAGAAAAATTCCATTGCCGAAAAATTGGCCTATTTCATTGGACTGGACAAAGACTATATCCTAAGATCTGATTTTCGTGTTTTAATGCATCGTTTTCAAAAACAATTATTGGCAGATAAAGGGCTTTCTATTGGCCGTTTGGATGGGAGGTTCATGGGTGATGAAGCTGATAAACTATCTGAAAATCCGCATTTGGGAGATGCCGCTAGCTATCAAATAAGTTCGGCCTATACTGCAGCTTTGAACCATTATTATGCTTCAGTCCTAAAAGTAGAAATGGATAGGCCATATTTGACATCGAACGGCAAAATTGGAAGCAAATGGCGATGGAGAACAGTCCCAGATGGCAGTTATTGGGAACCTACCCCCGTTAATGTTTCAAGGGCTTTAGGAGAGACAATGCGGCGAAATACCGATATGAAAGTCCTTGTTGCCAGTGGGTATTATGATTTGATCACTCCTTTTTTCGATGCTGAATATACCTTTTCAAGAAACGGTATAGTAAAGGAAAGGGTTGAAATGACCTATTATGAAGCTGGGCATATGATGTACACGCACGAACCTGATTTAATTAAATTATCTGGGGATATTAGACGGTTTTTAACCTCAAAATAACGATGAAAAAAACAATACTTTTATTGGTTGCCTTGCTTCTTGTGGGTTGTGTTAATAAAAACGACGTTCCAGAAAATACCTTATGGATTGCCTCTGCTCCAGCAGGAACTGAATTCACAAAAATTGATAAGGAAGGGAAAACCATAATTCCAAACGGCCGATACATTACCCCTATAGGCAAAAGTATTAGTACTGCGCCTCACCCTTATGGTCTGACCTTAAGTCCGGATGGAAATGTTGCCGTTACGGCCAATTCTGGCACCAGCCCATTGTCAATTACCATAGTTCGCAATATCTTGTCAGATCATCCAGAAGTACAACAAGTGCCTCCAGGCCCATCGACCGATAAAGGAGTATTGGCGTCGGTATTTATGGGACTTGCCATTTCACCAAACAACGAAACTATCTATGTCGCTGGGGGGCAAGAGAACAAAATCTTTTTATTCGATGTAAAAACCGGAGAGAAAAAGGGAGTCATAGATTGCTCTTATGTTTCTGGAGCCGTTAATTATGCAGATGGGTATATTGGCGACTTGACATTGAGCAAAAATGGTGAAACACTTTATGCGGTTGACCAGATAGGATTTAGAATGGTCGTGATTGATACTGAAAGCAAAACTTTGAAACAGTCGATCCCTGTGGGTAGATATCCTTTTGGTATTTGCCTTTCCCCAGATGAAAAAAAGGCCTATGTGGCCAATGTAGGGATGTTCGAATATGGGTTTATAAAGGATGGGAGCGATGAAGGTGCGTCAATAAAACCTATTAATTATCCTGCTTTTGCCTATCAGTCTAAAGAAATGATTGAAGGTATCGAAAATGACAGCATATCAATACCTGCCCTAGGTGATCCTAATGCCATTGAATCTTTTTCTGTTTTTGCCATAGACCTGGAAGTTGCCAAAACTCCAATAGTTAGTGCCAAGATTAAAACAGGACACCTAGTTGGCGCCTTGGTTGAAGACATCCCCGCTGTTGGTGGTTCCAGCCCCAATTCAATTGTGGCTACCGACAAATATGCCTTTGTGAGCAATGGGAACAATGATAATATTTCTGTTATATCCATTGAAAAAGATACGGTTGTAAATACTATTTATCTAAAGCCTGATGAACGTATAAAACAATTTAGGGGCGTAATCCCTTTTGGTCTGGCGTTGAGTCCGGATAAAAAACGATTATATGTCGCAGAATCGGGAATCAATGCCATAGCAGTCATAAACGTTGCCGATTTTAAGGTTTTAGGGCATATTCCTTCGGGATGGTTTCCATCAAAAGTTGAAGTAAGCCAGGATGGTAAAAAATTGATTGTTGCCAACGCCAAAGGCTTTGGTAGTGGGCCAAATGGAGGCAAGACCTTTAATCTAGGCCCGGAGGGCAGTTATATTGGTTCATTGATGAAGGGAACGGTTCAGGTAATGGATATCCCGTCTGACGACCAACTTCCCGCTTTGACCCAACAGGTGATTGCGAACAATTTTAAATTCACACTATCAGATGATGCCGTTTTTGAAAATAGAAAAGACAATCCGATTCCCTTATATCCTGGGGAAAAAGAAAGTCCGATAAAACATATCGTTTTTATCTCAAAAGAGAATAGAACCTACGATGAGGTATTCGGACAAATTGAAAAAGCCAAAGGCGATCCGTCCATTGCCCGATATGGTAAAAATGCAAGCTTTTACAATAAAGAAAAAACCGATTCTGTTCTCAATACTACGGTAATGCCCAACCACCTTGCTTTGGCACAACAGTTTGCTATTTCAGATAATTTTTATGTAGACGCCGATGTTTCTGCGGATGGTCATCGCTGGTTGGTTAATACCTATCCCAATGAGTGGTGTGAAACCTCAACTGCTGCCAGTTATGGTGGTAATAGGGACTTTAAGGAAAACTCAAAATCTCCTGGTATTTTTGCAATGAATGGAGCTGCTGGGGCTATTTACCCAGAAGATTATAACGAAGCGGGTTCAATGTGGGATCATTTGGAGCGTCATAATGCCAGTTTTTATAATTTTGGATTCAGTGTAATGTTCGAGCCCGCGCTTTACAAAGAGGAGTACAAATACACAGGTATACACCAGTATATCAATTATCCTATGCCACAACCACTTTATGAGCGAACTTCAAGAAAATTCCCAACCTATAATATGGCCATTCCGGATCAATTTAGAGTGGATCAATTCGAAAAAGAGTTTGATGAAAAATGGATAAAGGGAAATGAAGCAATGCCCCAATTGATCACTGTAATACTCCCTAATGACCATGGCGCCGGTGAACGTCCAGAAGCGGGTTATCCCTTTAGGGAGAGCTATATGGCCGATAATGATCTAGCGGTTGGCAGAATCGTTGAATACCTATCCCATACACCTCAATGGAAGAATATGTTGATCGTCATCACAGAGGACGATGCCCAAAACGGTGTGGATCATATTGACGCCCACAGAAGCATTTTGATGCTGATTTCCCCATGGGTGAAACGGGACTATATTAGTAGTGTTCATTACAGTTTTGGGAGCTTGTTTAAATCGTTTTGGAACATTATGGGTTTACCCTATTTAAATCAATATGATGCCGGAGCTAGTGATCTAAATGATTTTTTTACTAACACTCCAGACTTTAGGCCCTATAATGCCCTTAAAGTAAATTCACAAATGTTCGACCCGCAAATGGCTTTAGATCCTTTTGATGAGCATTTCAACTGGAAAGCTTTGGAAGAATCTCCTCAAATAGACAATATGGAAGATATGATGAAAGAAAGTAAAGAGCAAGATATAGATCGTTTGGAAAACCGTGAAAAGACCAAGGATCAATGAAGCTAATCAAACTATTGATATGCATATTGATTTTTACTTCCTGTTCAGGACCTTCGAAAGAAAAGAAAGGGCCTGTTACGCAAGAAATACCTGCAGCTATTATAAATGAAACTTCGTTGGTGGTCTTAGGTACAGTACAAGACGCCGGCTCACCCCATATTGCCTGTAAAAAAGAATGTTGTAAAGAACTATTTGTAAATCCAGATGCAAATCGAAAAGTAGTCTCTTTGGGTTTAATAGATGCCGAAAATGAAAAGACATACTTATTTGAAGCGACACCTGACATCTCAGAGCAACTTAAAAATTTAAAGAACAAATCACCTTTCAATGCTACTGAAATACCAAATGGTATTTTTATTACGCATGCCCACATAGGCCATTATACTGGACTTATGTACCTAGGTAAAGAAGCCACAAACACAAAAAATGCAGTAGTATACGCCATGCCCAAGCTGAAGACTTTTTTAGAAACCAATGGCCCATGGGGCCAATTGGTCTCCAATAAAAACATAGGGCTGGAAGAAATTCATAATAATGAGGAGATTAATTTATCGCCAAATATAAAAGTCATGCCAATTAGGGTGCCCCATCGCGATGAATATTCAGAAACTGTTGGCTTTAGAATTATCGGCCCAAACAAAAGTGTTTTGTTCATACCTGATATTGACAAATGGCAAAAATGGGAAACCAGTATTGTAGAAGCTGTCGTGGACGTGGACTATGCATTGATTGATGCAACCTTTTATGATGCGGCCGAAATTAACAATCGTGATATTTCTGAAATTCCCCATCCGTTTGTGATTGAAACTATGGAACTTTTTAAGAACGAAGCGGATTCAACCAAAAATAAGATCCATTTTATTCATTTGAACCATACCAATCCGCTCTTGAATCCAGAAAGCGAGGAATCCAATACGGTATTGGCAAGGGGATTCAATACTGCTAGAATCAATGATATCATCGCACTTTAAGAAACATATTGCCCAAGTACTTGGTAGTCCCATTTCGAAAGTCAATACAGTTTCTGGGGGTGATATTTCAAAGGCATATTGTGTACATACCTCCACGCAACGTTTTTTCCTCAAGGTAAATAAAAGTGCCATTGCATTGGAAATGTTCCTTGCAGAAAAAAAGGGCCTTGAAAACATTAATCTCGCCAAAACAATCCAAGCCCCGGAAGTGCTGGGTTATGGACAATATGAGAGCAGTTCTTATATATTGATGG
>CAZYQR010000002.1:0-31759 GCA_964649755.1 uncultured Maribacter sp.
GCCAACCCAGTAAAAAGCTTGCGAACGGAATAAAATAAATCATAAAACAAAGAATCATGAAAAGTAAAAATTTAATCACCCTATTCTTTTTAATGGCTTGTGCTGGTATTTGGGCACAGGGCAAAACCATTGATGTGAAACAATTTAATAAAATTGTTGTTAGTCCACATATTCAGGCAATTTTTGTACGAGGAGATAATGAACAGATACAAATAGAAAGCAATACGATTTCCAACGATAAAGTCAACGTTGAGGTAAGTGGTAAAACATTACGTATTTATTTAGATGGTGCCAAAGAAGTAACCAAAAACGAAAAGGTAAATAAAGACGGGTATAAGAGAAGCAAATCCATTTATAATGGCACCGTATTGATAGTAACTATTACGTATAAAAATCTAAAAGAATTATCGCTTCGTGGTGAAGAAAATTTTATCTGTGAAAGTCCTTTGACAGGAAATCAGTTCAAGTTAAAAATATATGGAGAATCGCAGGTTTATCTTAATGAAGTGAATTTGGATGAATTACATGCAACTATTTATGGCGAGAGCTATTTGGAAATAAAGAAGGGCAATATAAACTCTCAAAAGCTCACGGCGTACGGAGAAACCAAAATCAATACTTTAGGGGCATCTAATAAATTCACCAAGATTATCGCTTATGGTGAAGGTAGTTATAGAGTCAATGTTTCAGATAGGTTGAAAGTTACGGCTTACGGCGAGGCTACGGTTGCTTATAAGGGTAATCCAGAAATAGATAAAGGCATTGTTATTGGCGAAGCCACTATACGAAGAATTCAATAAACGACATCAAGTATAGCTATTATGTACAAACTTTTTTTCAAAATCGCCTTTAGGTATTTGTTAAAGAACAAGCTGTATTCCTTTATCAATATTTTTGGACTGGCCATTGGTTTGGCATCCTTTGTCTTGATCTTGCTCTATGTTAATTATGAGTACAGCTACGATACCTTTGAAGGCTCTGAAAATATACAACGGGTGTATATGGATTATACTGAAGAAGGTGTCTTTGTACCCGGAGATGCGCAATCTTATAATCTAAGTGGGCCAACACTAAAGGAAGTATTTCCCGAGATAAAGAGATTCGTGAGGTTATCACACATTATCGATGTCACTTTCAAGTATAACAATACTATTATCAACGGAGAGCAAGGAGCCTTGGCCGATCCATCTTATTTTAATATTTTTAAATATCCACTCCTAAAAGGGGATATCAAAACAGTCTTGAAAGATCCTTATACGATTTTATTGACTGAATCGCTCGCTAAAAAGATTTTTGGGGACGAAGATCCATTGGGGAAATCGCTTACCATCTTTTTTGGAGGGGAAACTTTGTTTACGGTCAAAGGCATTATGAAAGACCTACCGAAGAACACCCATATGAAAAACGATTTTTTGATTTCCTTCGATACGATGTTAACATGGAGTGGATATCCCGATAATGCGGAACCCAACTGGAATGGAAATAACTTGTTCACCTACCTCCAAATTGATGAAAATACCGATGTCGGCCTTTTGAAGAAAAAAATCATGGATTTTAAAGTAGAGAGCTTGCCCTACGAAAGGCATAATATCGAACCTTTGGAAGACATTCATTTATACTCTGATAAACCGTATGAGGCTGAAGCGAACGGTAGTGCTAGTAGGGTACGTTTTTTGTTGGCGATTGCCCTGATCATCATCATTCTATCATGGCTGAACTATGTCAATCTTTCAACGTCCAAGTCTTTGGAACGGGCGAAGGAAACAGGAATTCGTAAAGTGGCCGGCGCACAAAAGCCCCAAATCATCCTGCAATCTCTTTTAGAGTCGTTGCTGTTAAACTTGATTGCCATTGTAATGGCAACAATCATTATATTGTTCGTACTGCCTTTGTTCAATAATTACATCGATAAGGAATTGACCATAGGTCTTTCGAATATTAAGGAATTTCTACCAATGATCGGGTTCATTCTCTTCGGAACAGTGGTATCGGGAATGTATCCGGCTTTTATTTTAAGTAGTTATACGCCTGCCAAAGCCCTAAAAGGAAAAATCCGTACTTCGGGAGATGGTCTTATCGTTCGAAAAGGACTGATAATAGGACAGTTTTTGGCTACTATCATTTTGCTCATCGGAACTATCGTGGTAACCAAGCAAATCAAGTTTTTGCAAAACCAACCTATAGGTGCAAATCTTGGTCAGGTCGTCGCTTTTAACGGAAAAGTGATGAATGACAGACCAGACTCCCTTTTGATAAATGATATCAAGACTCTAGAAAGCGAACTGAAAAAGTTTCCTTTTGTCAAGAACACCGTTCTCGCACAGACCTACCCTGGAGGTGAATATAATAATCTATCTTCTAGTGTAGGCATCACTTTTCCTGATGGAAAGAGAGACGATACACGAATATGGTATAATTATGTTGTAGGCCCGGATTATTTTAAGTTGATGGATATGGAATTTGTGGCTGGGGATCCATTTTTAGAAAATTCAGAGGGTTATAGCCACAAAATTGTTATGAATGAAAAATTTGTGAAGCATATGGGCATTTCAAAAATGGATGATGCCGTGAACAAGACCGTAAAATTTTTTGAACAGGATTGGGTCATTGTCGGAGTGATAAAAGACTATCATCATTTCGGCTTAAAGACAGGCATTGAACCCATGCTATTACGTTACGAAACTACCACGAGTAATCTTCTGGTAAAATTCGACCAAAGTACATTGTCAACAACAGGAATGAAAGGCGCAATCTCGCAGATTGAAAATATCTGGAAAGAAATATTCCCGCAAAGCACATTTAACTATAGGTTTTTGGATCAAAATTTTGAAGCGCAGTATAACGAGGACAAGGCCTTTGGCTCGGCTTTTCAGATATTTACCATTCTCGCTATTCTGATAGCTTCCATGGGCCTTTTCGGCCTAACCTCCTATACCTGCATCCAACGCAAAAAAGAAATCGGCATACGAAAGGTCAATGGCGCAACAATTAGTCAAATTCTCTCGCTGCTGAACAAGGATTTTGTGAAATGGGTCGGATTGGCCTTTATCATCGCTGTACCTATCTCATGGTACGCGATGCACAAATGGCTCCAAGGTTTTGCATACAAAACTACCATGAGTTGGTGGATATTCGCCTTAGCTGGACTCACGGCTTTGGCCATTGCCCTGCTTACTGTTAGCTGGCAAAGTTTTAGAGCGGCCGTGGCAAACCCGGTAGAGGCACTTAAAGAGGAATAACTTAATAAAATTTAAAAATAGAAAACTATGCTTTTAAAACTGAATAATATTTTCAAATGGGTTAATTCAGGAGGGAATCGTTTTTTTTTATTAAAAGACATCAACCTTGAAGTCGAAGAAGGCGAATTTATTTCCGTTATGGGCCCTTCCGGTTCCGGAAAATCCACGCTTTTGAATGTCATCGGATTGCTTGATAATTTCGATGAAGGGGAATATAGTTTTTTAGATGAACCTGTACATCAGCTCAAAGAAAAACATCGCGCCAACCTTTACAAACAATACATAGGCTTTGTTTTTCAATCATACCATCTTATTGATGAGCTTACGGTTTATGAAAACCTAGAAATGCCTTTGTTATATAAGAAGCACAGTGGGTCAGAAAGAAAGGCTATGGTGGCCGATACCTTGGATCGATTTAATATAGTGGGTAAGAAAGATTTATTCCCCGCCCAATTAAGTGGAGGTCAACAGCAATTAGTGGGTGTCGCCCGAGCATTGATTAGCAAACCCAAGTTAATTTTGGCAGACGAACCCACAGGCAATCTCAACTCGCAACAAGGTGAGGAAATCATGGATCTTTTTAAGCAATTGAACCAAGAGGGTGTGACCATTGTGCAAGTCACCCATTCAGAGAAAAATGCAGCCTATGGATCTCGAATTATTAATTTATTGGATGGGCGTAGAATAATATAGAACCTCACATAAGGTCAATCTATCTCACTATACCACTTTTCAATCCAATAACTTTAGCTTCTCAACCCTAAGATGTATCTTTGTTGTTTAGAATGAATATACATAAAGCATGAAATTGAATAAGCAAGACATCCTAAAGGCATTAGAGCATATTACAGTACCTGGTGAAGGTCAGAACATGGTAGAAAGTGGTGCTGTTAAGAATGTTCAGATATTCGGTGACGAAGTTGAAATAGATATTACCATAAATAATCCTAGTCTTCAGGCACGTAAGAAAACCGAAGTGGAAATTCTTAAGATCATCCACAAAGAGGTTTATGAAAAAGCGAAGATAAAGATCAATGTAAAGGTTGATGCGCCAGCTAAACCCCAAGTCAATGAAATAAAGGGTAAACCATTACCTGGAATACAAAATATCATTGCTATTGCTTCAGGCAAAGGTGGGGTAGGTAAATCTACTGTAACTGCAAACCTTGCCGTTACTTTGGCGAAAATGGGCTTTAAAGTAGGTTTATTGGACGCTGATATTTATGGGCCTTCAATGCCCATTATGTTTGATGTTACCCATGAAAAGCCTTTGGCTGTAAATATCGATGGCAAATCAAAAATGAAACCTGTAGAGAATTATGGGGTTAAACTATTGTCCATTGGGTTTTTCACAGAACCTAGTCAAGCAGTAATTTGGCGGGGTCCTATGGCTTCAAAAGCGCTAAACCAAATGATATTCGATGCCCATTGGGGTGAGTTGGATTTTCTCTTGATTGATTTACCTCCCGGTACAGGGGATATTCATTTAAGCATAATGCAGGCCATGCCGGTTACTGGTGCAGTTGTGGTAAGCACACCGCAAGAGGTTGCCTTGGCTGATGCTCGCAAGGGTGTCGCTATGTTCCAACAAGAATCCATCAATGTTCCGGTATTAGGGATTATAGAGAATATGGCTTATTTTACTCCAGAAGAGTTACCTAACAACAAATATTATATCTTTGGAAAAGAGGGGGCTAAAAACCTGGCTGAAGATTTAAACGTTTCCTTTTTAGGCGAAGTTCCTTTAGTTCAAAGTATTCGGGAAGCTGGCGATGTAGGTAGACCTGCAGCTATGCAAACGGCATCTCCCAGTGAGGCTTCTTTTGAGGAAATAACAAGAAACGTTGTTCAAGAATTAGTGAGTAGAAATAAAAGTTTACCACCCACAGAGGCAATTAAAATTACCACGATGGCTGGTTGTTCATCAGTTAACAAGAAATGAGTATGACATCAGATGAACTAAAATTAAATGTTGAAAAAGCACTCGATGAAATCCGTCCTTTTCTGCAAAGCGATGGGGGTGATATTGAGCTTGTTTCAATAGATAATGATACATCTGTCAAGGTAAAACTTCAGGGGGCCTGTGTAGACTGTACGGTTAACCAAATGACCTTAAAAAGTGGTGTCGAAATGACCATTAAGAAATATGCGCCTCAAATTGAGGAAGTCATTAATCTTGATTAGGTTAAAAGATCAATTGAATTCCATTCTTAATTATTTATCGTCGGCCCAATAAGCCATCATTATAATGGATCCTGCAGTACCGTCCATGGTAGGTTCGTTGGTAGAATAGTCCCCGATATCATCATGATAAACCACATAGTTGTTCTGGAAAGGTGCAAATTCATCTGGTTCGCCTAAATGCAATCCTTTAAGTGATTTGAAAATCGTATTATAAACTGGCCCGTCAACTAGACCCCCAGGGACTTGTTTTTTGGCCAACGCCCATGTACTGGTATGCACATCAAATGGGTATTCACCTTCTTCGGGCATTTTTGTAAACATACTAGTGCCCCAAGGGTTTCTTCCAAAAAGCCAATCTCGCTGTTCTATCATAAATTTAGAATAGGTCTTGTCACCGGTCATTTTTTCATACAGAATTCCCTGTGTGATCAAGCTTGTCAATAAGTTGTTGGAACACCAGATAAACGGAACACCAATGTTGTATGGATTCGTGTTTCCGCGCTTTAAATTGTCTTCAATACCACTTTTGTAATAATTCGCCAAGGTCTTCTTAAAATCAGAGTCAACATGTTCATACAGCGAAAAGTGCCCGATATTCACGAATGGATAATATTCATAATGGGGAACAGAGTCATAAGGCATCCAAGAAACGGTATTGGCCTTTACTGCATATTTTTTGGCATCCTCAAGATATTCATTCTCATTCGTAGTTTTGTAAAGTTCCGCTGCTCCCCATTCCATGTCATCGGCCCAGGTTTTCTCGGAATATCGATAAGGAGCACCGTATGAATTTCCCTGTTGGAACCCTTCTTTGGCCTTACCTAATTTATAAAGTGATTTCGCAGCCTTCAGACAAATAGCTGAGAAAATGGAATCTTGTAATTCTTTTTTCCATATACGGGATGCAATTGCCATTGCAGCTGCTGAACGGCCCGCCAAATTGGAAACCCCAGTAGCTTCACTTTGGTATTTTTTTAGACCTTGCGGTTGACCTGTCGCAAAATAGGCAGCTCTATGACTATTAGGGCCCCAGCCATAATCTGCGTTGTCGTCATCTGGCATTTTCCAACCCCTGTGATCACGGTCGTCCGCTATTTGGTGAATCAATTGCCCGGGTTCGGAATGCAAATTCAAAATCCAATCCAAACCCCATTTTGCCTCATCCAAAACATCAGCAATACCGTTGGATCCCGGTTGGCCCAAATGATTTACGCTATCTGAAAATGTCTTAGGGAATAATTCATAAGCCTTCAACATATGCGCGGTAGCATAACTACCCGTTATTAAATATTTTAATTGATCTCCAGCATCGTGCCAACCACCTGTGGCATCAACAAAAGTAGAATCTGGCATTGGGCCATAAAAAGAACGACCATCACCCTGGTGGCAAACAACATCAAAAAATGGATTGTAACCACAACGTTGTTGCCGCATGAATTCCAATAGTTTTTCAGATTTGTGTTGATATACCCTTTTTGAAATTCTAATGGTTTGGGAAGTAAATTCCTTGTTTTTTGTGCGTAACACATATTCCCCCTCTTCGGTAATGCCACTAAAATCAACTTCGTAATAAAAATCAAAGGTCCCCCAACCTTTAGCTTTTGTTCTTTTGGGTCTGTAGGTGGCTACTGTACGATGATTTTCCTTGGTGACCAGAACGATCTTTTCCTTAAGGGCTATATGGGAAAAAAGGATGGCGATTTTGGCCTCATTGGGAAGATATCCCATCTGATTGATTCGGATATGGACGTCGCTAGGTGGGGTCGAAGCTATTACAAAATTTGAAACAAAATAGAGAAGAAAGAATAGTCGGTTCATTTTCTAGGTTTAAAGTATAACTATAAATATACTCGTAAACTCATTTCTTTGCAAGCATCTCTTCCAACCCAATGATGTCGTATTTTCTGGATTTTAATTCAAGGATAAGCTCTTCAAGGCGATTATAGAATTTATCTTGGCGTTTAGCATCCGTACCTATATGCATCAACAGTAGAAATCCGTTTAAACCCGCAGTATTCTTACTTTCAAAATCCAAGATGCTTCTGTAAATTTTTTCACTACTCCGATAATTTGACATTTCGGGAATAGTATAATCCGCATGGGATAGAGTGCCATGGGTCATATTGATCAATTGAAGACCATAATCGGCCGTCCATTCGGCAATGCGATTGTTATACCATTCGTAAGAAGGTAAAAAATAGGGGGCTTGCTCCTTCGATATCCCAAATCGCTCCATTTCCTTATAATTGGAATCTAGATCGTTCAAGAACTCCTGATGGTTTACCAGAAGACTATCACGCTTTACCCAATCGCAGTACAATAGATGATCATTCGAATGTGCTCCCAAATAATGCCCGTCTTTAACTAGATTTTCTATGGTCGCTTTAAAACTTGGATTCCCATAAAAATAACCTGTAAAAAAGAAAGCACCTTTAATTTCATTCTTTTTAAGGATGCTTCGAATATGCTTAGCACCATCAGCGAATTCATGGCCCGTGAAGACCATTGTTAGTTGCTGTGAGGTGCTATCACCACGCACAATGGCTCCATGATCATGGGTGAATGATTTTGTATAGCGGTTTGTACAGTTGCAAAGGAACATCAGGATTAAAAGAACGCCACATACCTTGATCAGCTTCGATAATGTTGGATTTTCATTCACTGATCACTTAGGTTTAGATTCTCGCTTGATATGTAAATAAATTATGATATCTACCCTCTTTCGCAATAAGTTCATCATGCGTTCCTTGCTCGGCAATTCTACCATTTTCAATAACCAATATCTGATTGGCCTTACGTATGGTACTCAATCTATGGGCAATGACAAAGGTTGTACGACCCTCCGTAAGTTTGGCCAAACTTTTTTGAATTAGAGCTTCGCTCTCCGTATCCAAATTAGATGTGGCTTCATCCAATATCAATATTTTAGGGTTTGCCAGAACTGCCCTGGCAATGGCTATTCGTTGGCGTTGACCTCCTGATAATTTGATACCACGTTCCCCGATGAGTGTGCCCAATCCTTCATCAAAACGATCTGTAAACTCGTCGACATAAGCAGCTTTTACGGCTTGTTGCAATTCTTCGTCACTTGCGTTAGGTCTAGGAAAAAGAATATTTTCCTTTATTGTACCCTCAAATAAAAAATCATCCTGTAACACCACTCCCAAGTTTTGCCTAAAACTGTTGAGATTTACTTTGGACATATCTTTTCCATCAATGGTTATTTTACCTGATTGTGGATTTAAAAAACTTGCTGCCAAGCCAGCAATGGTACTTTTACCGGACCCGGAACTCCCGACAAGGGCAACTACAGATCCTGATTTTACATCAAAGGTGATGTCATGTAGCACCTCTTTTTCTTCTTCATAGGCAAAAGAAACGTTCTCAAATGTCATATCTCCTTTTACATTCTCCAATAATAGTACCCGCTCTTCTTCATCGGCCTCTGGGATCATATTCATTAATTCTTCGGTCCGGTCTAATCCTGCCAAAGCTTCAGTCAATTGACTGCCGATATTGCTCATTTGAACTATCGGAGCGACCATTGTACCCAACAATACGGTAAACATCAATAAATCACCGATGGTCAATTCGCCCTGCATTATTTTATAACCGCCATAACCCATCACCCCAGTAGTCGCTATACCTATTAGGAAAGTGGAGGAGCTAGTCATAAATGCTGTGGTGGTCAAACTTTTCTTCACATTTTGAAACAATTCTTCAACACCTTCTTCAAAGACTTTGTGTTCCTGGGCTTCAGCATTAAAACCTTTAATTACCCTAATTCCGCCTAAAGTCTCAGTTAACCTTCCTTTTACTTCTGCATTGATTTTCCCTCGATTCCGGAAAATAGGCCGAATAATTTTAAATGCTTTTAAGGCGATTATACCGAATAAGGCTAAAGGGATAAAGGTAAATAGCGTCATGCTTACACTTATTCGCAGTAATAATATTAAAGAGACGATTGCGGTAAGTGTCCCACCTACCAATTGCACTAATCCTGTTCCTATTAAATTCCGAACGCCTTCAACATCGGACATGATCCGTGAAACCAAAGCACCCGATTTGGCATTGTCAAAAAACCGAATCGGTAATGAAAGCACCTTTTTTTGTACTTGCGCCCGTAATTCCGAAATCATGAATTGTGCTTGTACGCTCAGTATTTTAGTTAGTAGAAATGAAGTAACCGATTGGACAAAAATGGCCAAAATTACAACAGCGACTAATACTTTTAACATTTCTACATCTTTGTTTGCAATAACATCATCAATTAAATATTTAGAGGCCACGGGTGTTACAAAACTTGCTGCCCTACTGATGACAATCAACAATAAACCAATAAATACCAGATTTCTTCTTGGCCATATAATGGTTTTGAATGCGGTTAGGATGCTTACTTTTTTATGTGACATTTTTTGAGGAATTCAATTTTAAGAAGACGCAAGTTACTCTAAATTTATATGGATTTGTTGATTGGGAATCTAACTCCATTAATTTTGATAATATATTAGCATTTCATTTTCAAGTCCGTTAATTTCACAGCTACAGTGAGAATTTGTCATTAATATTTTACTAAAAGAATAATTTCAATTCGTATGAGGTTTATATATGTCGCCCTGTTTTTAGGAATAGTATCATGTTCAACTAAAGAACAATTAACAGAAGCGGAACAATGGCAAGTCCAGGCAGAAGGCATAACTATTATTAGAGATGATTTTGGGGTACCCCATATTTATGGGAAGACTGATGCCGATGCTGTTTTCGGATTGCTTTATGCCCAATGTGAAGATGATTTTAATCGTGTGGAACAGAATTACATTTGGGCAACAGGAAGGTTGGCCGAAGTTGATGGGGAAGAGGCCTTATATAGTGATTTACGGGCAAAACTCTTAATGACTGAAGAAGAGGCCAAGGCCAACTACGAGAAAAGTCCAGATTGGTTAAAAGAATTATGTGATGCTTTTGCAGATGGCGTTAATTATTATTTACATACGCACCCAGAAGTAAAACCTAGATTATTGACGCGTTTTGAGCCATGGATGCCGATGTATTTTAGTGAGGGTTCTATAGGTGGGGATATAGAACGGATTTCAACCCGCAAAATCAAGGCCTTTTATGAAAGTGGAATGGAAATACCTGAATTGGAAGAGCTAAAAATCAAAAAAGAGAAGGAAATGGCGGAGCCTCAAGGTTCTAACGGAATTGCCATATCAGGAGAATTAACGGAGTCTGGCAATGCGATGCTATTGATAAACCCACATACCTCATTTTATTTTAGGGGAGAAGTGCATGTGGTCAGTGAAGAGGGACTTAATGCCTACGGAGCGGTAACCTGGGGACAATTTTTTGTATATCAAGGCTTCAATGAAAAAACCGGATGGATGCATACTTCAACCTATACCGATGTGATGGATGAGTTTAAAGAGACCATTGTAAAAATGGAAGATAAACTGTTGTATCAATATGGTGAAGAATTGCGTCCGGTAAAAGAATCCAAAATCACTCTAAAATATAAAGAGGGCAACGAATTAAAGAAAAGGACCTTTCCTGCCTATCATACCCATCACGGACCAATTACGCATATGGTGGAAGACCAATGGACGGCTTCTGCCATGATGTGGGAACCCATAAAGGCCTTGGAACAGTCTTTTGTTCGTTCTAAAAAAGATGGATATAATGGTTTTAAGGAGATGATGGATATTCGAACCAACTCATCCAACAATACGGTTTATGCCGATGCTGAAGGGAATATTGCCTATTTCCATGGGAATTTCGTCCCGAAAAGGGATGATTCCTTTGATTACTCCCAACCCGTTAACGGTAGCAACCCCAAAACCGATTGGCAAGGATTGCATACCGTTGATGAAAACATTCTTCTGCTTAACCCAGAAAACGGATGGCTTCAAAATTGCAATTCCACGCCCTTTACAGCCGCTTTGGAATTCAGTCCAGAAGAGGAAGACTACCCAAATTACATGTCAATTGATAGGGAGAATTTTCGAGGAATTCATGCCATCAACTTATTAAAGGATAGCAAAGGATATACCTTGGATAGTTTAATAGAACTGGCCCATGATCCGTATTTGCCAGCTTTTGAAAAACTGATTCCAGGGCTTTTAAAGGCTTATGATTCACATGATGATAAGAATCCTAAGTTGCGTGAGTCTATAAATGAATTAAGGCAATGGGATTTTAAGACGTCAAAGGAATCTGTTGCAATGACACTGGCCCATTTTTATGGAACACATTATGGCCAAAAAGGGAAACGAACTGAAGGAATGAGCGATATGCAACGTATGGATTACTTCGGTACTTCTTCGCCATTTGGTGAGCGATTACGGATTTTTGAAGAGGTGATAGATAAATTGATCGTTGATTTTGGCACTTGGGAAATCCCATGGGGTGACGTAAATCGGTATCAACGTTTAAATGGCGATATTCGCCAGCCCTTTGATGATAGCAAACCAAGTATTCCTGTTGGTTTTGCCTCAGGGCGATGGGGAGCTCTTGCAGCCTACGGAGCACGATATACCAATAATACAAAAAAGCTTTATGGCACTCGTGGCAATAGCTTTGTAGCAGTGGTTGAATTTGGTGAAAAGGTAAAAGCCAAAAGTATATTGGCGGGTGGACAAAGCGGAGATCCTGATTCACCGCATTTTAACGATCAGGCACAGCGATATGCCGATATGCAATTTAAAGACGTGCCTTTCTACAAGGAAGATGTTCTGAAAAGGGCTGAGGTAACCTATCGGCCGGGAGAAAGGGAATAATGGTTGAACGCAGGAAATTTATCAATGGGGGTAATTTGAAGATTTGGCAATTTTTTAGTTTGAAAACTAAATTTAACTAACAACTAACAACTAACTACTCTTTGGTAATTATCAAAGTCGCTTTAGACCCTTCTGATAATAACCATTTATTGGAATATATGAGTTGTCCGGTTTCGTCATAAACGTCAACTTGTGCCGTATTAGGACTTGCAGAGCCCTCATTAAGGGCTACAAAATCCAGACGGTTAAAGCCCTTTTCCAAATCTGCATTTACCCCTTTGAAGCTTCCTGTAAGTAAAACGTTATGGTCAATAACATGACCATTTATAGAAATTTTCACCCGATCACCATCTACATATTCATGATCACGACAAACAATACCTACAAACTTGCCATTGTTTTTAATATCACCCAAATATTGGTCGCCAAACTTCTCCTTGGAACCACCTTGCTTTTCTGACCTGCCTACTTTTGGGTCAATTTTTAAACCATGTCCGGCTTGAAGCATTTTGGTATCAGGTAACATTTTAACAGGTATCCTAGTAAGTGAGTCCTTTAAATTGATATTGGGTTTAGAATCTATTACAGAAGGAATGTTCAAAGCTGTTCCCTGAGAAGTATTGTTATTGTCATCGGGATTGGTAACTGTTCCGATTTCCAAGGGAATACTATTCGGCAAATCGGTCTGTGCCTTGCCTAAAAAGGCAAGCATTAAAAAAAAAGTGAATATGGAAATATTTCTTGCAAACATTATTGAACACTAAAATTCGCAATAAAGATAGCAATTACCCTGCCATAGGGACTTAAAGCGTTGTTAATTTCGATATTTGACACATGCAGGTTTAGAATTTATATTTAAAAGTAAGCACGTAGTGGTCTTTACCAGCAGATAAAGGTAGGGCAATTTGTAAAACATCTCCTGTATCCTCTAATACATATTCCCATCTTTCATGTTTAGAGTTAGGGCCATCTATATCTTGGGAATAGCAAAGATCATACACCATAAGTGAAAATCCCAGTAAGATTATTGGAATAATTTTCATAGAAAAGTGTCTAATAGATTGCACTATGATCTATAAATAAACGCCGTTCTTTGGCAGGTATTTTATGTTAATAGAAAGAAGCGTGTTAATCGCCATTGTTCCAATACTGTGGATGGGTGTCTTTGGTTTGTTGGTTCCAATAGTCCTGGGTTACTTTATGACCATCGAAAGTTCTTAATTTACGTTGAAAAACCCATATTGTTGGGTTGAATACCATATCGGTAACAGCAACGGTATATAATTGGGGTTCTTCCTCCGAAGGCCTTTTATCTTCCTGTATAACCACTTCGAAACCGTTATGTTCCAATAACTTCTTTAGAAAATCCTTTCTATTTTCATCAACTTTCTTTTCAACAAAAGTTACTCTGGTATCTTCGATACTGCCAAATAAATGTTTTCCTCCGAGTGCCATAACTTTTAATTAAAAATTCCGCTTAATTCATAAATATAATCATACAATGGGCTGTACAGACCAAGCACCAATATACCAAGTACTGTAATCAACAAACCTAGGCGCATATAAATTTTGTTCTTGAAAAAAGGGATTGGGTTTTCGCTTTTCCTCAAGAACATGGCTCTAATTACTAAAAGGTAATAATAGAGTGAAATGGTCACGTTTACCACAGCTAAAAATACCAATAGATAATACCCTTCACTCGCTGCTGCCGTAAAGAGGAAAAACTTTCCAAAAAATCCTGCCACAGGGGGTATGCCTGCCAAAGAGAATAAGGCCAACATCATTACCAAACTTAGTTTGGGGTTGGTGCGGTACAAGCCTTCATAATCAGTAATGTTTTCTTTGCCTGACTGTAATGAAATAGCTTGGACCACGCCAAAGGCCGCTAAATTTGAGAATATATAGATCAATACAAAGTAAACTATGGTTGCTGTTCCCATTTGGGTGCCTGCAATCAATCCCAATAATATGAATCCTGCTTGTGCAATGGATGAAAATGCCAAAAAGCGCTTCATATTCTGTTGACGCAAAGCAAATAAATTACCAATGAACATGGTTAAAACCGCAACAACATAAATCATATTTTCCCAAACATGCATCAATGGTTTTAAAACAGTGAATAGCAGAATCATTAAAATGAATACTGCTGCTCCTTTGGAGATTACCGATAAATAGGATGCTATGCTAATAGGAGCTCCCTCATAAACATCGGCTGTCCAAAAATGAAATGGAACTAAAGAGATTTTAAATGCCAATCCGGCAAAAAACAATATCATTCCAAGGATGGTTAAATCAGTGGAAGTTATCATTTGGACAATTTCATCAAAATAAATAGATCCTGAGGTTGCATATAACATAGAAATTCCAAATAGGGATACTCCCGAAGCCAAGGCAGAGGAGAGGATCAACTTAATCCCAGCTTCACTGGATTTCCTATTTGCAGTTTCAAAGGCAGCCAAAGCAGCAACCGGTAGCGTGGATAATTCCAGCCCCAGATAGAACATTAAGAAATCACCCGAAGAAATCATGAAATACATTCCCAATAAGGAAGAAAAAAGTAATATGAAGAACTCTGTCCCCTTATTTTGACCAACAATTTTTTCCTGTAGCCAATCTGCAGATTGTAGCAAAAGAATCAGCACCCCTACATTAAGCACATTTTTGAAAAGATGTATTAAGCCATTGGTTCTGAACATACCACCAAATAGACTGTCTTCACTTCCTGGAAAGAACCCAATTAATGTATGTACCCCAAATAATAAGATAGCCAAATGAACTATACTTTGTTTTTTGTTTTGCGGAATAAATACTTCAGCAACAATCAGCAATAAGATAATTGCCAAAAGCAGTATTTCGTGACGCATTAGTAGAAAATTATCGATGTTCATTGGTTTGCTGGTTTAGGTAGGGAGTCCGAAGCTCGAAGTCCGAAGACTAAAACTCTAAAAGGTTTAATACTATTCATTTATATATTTTTTAACATCCGTCTTCCCTCTTCCGTCTTTTTCATCATAAAACACCTTGTATAAAAGGTTGTAAACTTTCTAAAATCATATCACTTAACCATAAAGGTGCAACGCCCATCCCCACTATAGGAATCAATAATAACATAATTCCCAATTTCTCATACCAGGTAACTCTTTCCAAAGTCAAGAATTCTTTATTTTTTACAGGACCCATTAACATGATTCCCACAACTCGTAAAATATACACCGCAGTAACAACGATTGCCGAGACCGAAACAATTGTTGCTATTCTATAGAACATATCGTCATGTTGAAATGCCCCAACAAAAATGTTCATCTCTGCTACAAATCCACTAAATCCCGGTAGTCCCAAAGATGCGAGACCCGCAATAACATAAATCGCTGAAATAAACGGAATTACTTTTAGCAATCCACCAAGTTTCCTTACGTCTCTGGTATGGGTTCTTTCATAGATCATGCCTATTAAAGCAAAGAAAAGGGCCGTCATAAATCCGTGGGAGAGTGATTGTAAAATAGCACCATTCCATGCCGTTTTATTCAACATCAACAAGGCAAACAAAACCATTCCCAAATGACTCACAGAAGAGTAAGCATTTATATATTTCAAATCAGTTTGTTTAATGGCTGAAAATGCTCCGTAAATAACGCCAATGGTCGCTAAAATAATAAAGAACCAAGACCAATGTTGTGCACCTTCAGGCAATAAATACATCGCAACCCGGAATACGCCATAACCACCCAATTTCATTAATACCCCGGCATGAAGCATGGAAACTGCTGTAGGAGCTGATGCGTGGCCATCTGGAGACCAAGTATGAAAAGGAAATAGTGCCCCAATTACCGCAAAGCCTATAAAAGTCAATGGGAAGAATATTTTTTGTGCTTCAATGGGAATGTTCACTTTGGCAATTTCCATGATGTTGAAAGTCAAGGCACCACCATCTGCATTTGAGTTAAAATAAATGCCCAAAATGGCTACCAATAGAACGGCAGAAGCTCCCATTAACATCAAAGTCAATTTCATTGCCGAATATTCCTTAGGACCGGTGCCCCAAATACCAATCAATAAATACATAGGTATTACTGCAATTTCGAAGAAGACAAACATGGTGAATAAATCGAGGGAAATGAAGAAACCATAAACGCCAATGGAAAGGACCAGAAGGGAAACAAAAAACTCCTTTGGCAAATCTTTCATTTTCCAGGAAATAAACACCCCTGCCAGTACCACAATTGAAGTCAATAATAAGAGTGCCACCGAAATACCATCTACACCAATATTATAATGAATATTAAATTCTTTAAACCATACCAGATCTTTTGTAAAGACCATGATATCACTATTAACGGTCTTTTCCTTGAAATAGGCAAAAACCAAGTTGATGGCCATGCCCAATTGTACAAGACTTCCAACCATTGAAACTACGCGGGCCTGTTTCAATCCTTTAGTGAAAACTAAAGCTAGTATGGTTATTAGGGGTACTAAAATAAAAAGTGATAGAATATCCATATTAATTGTTTAGTTCGTCCACAAATAAATAAATACCAAGGCTAAAATTACTACTCCGGCGATAAAAGCGAATGCATAATCCTGGACTTTACCTGATTGCATGCCTTTTATTTTTTCCGAGGTCAGTACAGTTTTGTTGCCAATACCGACCATGGTGCCATCAACATATTTCTTATCAAATTTGGCAATAGGTGCGGAAACTCGGTCAAACAGTATTTTCTTGGTAATGAAGAGATAAATCTCATCGAAGTAAAACTTATCACTTGTCCATTGATAAAAGGGGCCAAAAAAGTTTGCCATCTTATCAGCCAAATCATTTTCCTTTTTATAGAAAACCCAGGCAAGGGCAATACCAATAAATCCTACACCTACGGCAACAGCCGCAAGTGGATAATTCAAATGTGCTTCAAAACCGGCCTTATCCGCGGATACAAACTCACTGAATGGAATGAACCCGCCAACAATACTTAACAGGGCAAGAACCATTAATGGAAAAGTCATTGAAATAGGTGACTCATGTGGTGTATGTTCATATTTTGTTTCCTTTCCCCAGAAAATACCGAAGTAAATCCTAAACATGTAGAAAGCCGTAAGACCTGCTACAAAAATCCCTATAAAATATATCAATTTATTGTGCTCAAATGCCGCAACCAAGATTTCATCCTTACTAAAGAACCCAGCAAAAGGAGGGACTCCTGCTATGGCCAAGGCTGCTATCAAAAATGTAATATTAGTGATGGGCATGTATTTTCTTAATCCGCCCATGTCCTTTAGATAATTACTATGAACTGCATGGATTACGGAACCTGCACATAGAAACAATAATGCTTTAAACATGGCATGGGTGAACAAATGAAACATTGAGGCCATATAACCAAGACCCTCATGACCTTCATAACCTGAAACGCCCAAAGCCAACATCATATAGCCTAATTGCGACATGGTCGAGAATGCCAATACACGTTTTATGTCGGTTTGTGTGATGGCTATAATGGCCGCAAACAGGGATGAAAAAGCCCCTACATAGGCGACGATATTCAAGGCGAAGCCATCTTCAACAAAATAGAACATGGGAAATAAACGGGCTACCAAAAACACACCAGCGACAACCATAGTTGCTGCGTGGATGAGCGCGGAAACCGGAGTTGGGCCTTCCATGGCATCTGGTAACCAAATGTGTAATGGGAACATGGCCGATTTACCAGCGCCGCCAATAAAAATGAGTATTAACGCCCATGTCAAAGCTGATAATCCCATAAACGAAGTAGATGCCCAATTGAGGATGGCACTCCCTTCCGGATTGTTCAAGGTTTCAAAATCATAGGTTCCTGTGTAGTACCCTATAATCAAAATACCAATCAGAAAACCTAAATCTGCAAAACGGGTAACAATAAATGCTTTTTTAGCCGCAGAAACCGCCGATGGTTTGGTATAGTAGTAACCAATCAACAAATAGGATGAAACACCAACCAATTCCCAGAAAATATAGATTTGAAAAAGGTTGGATGCCAAAACCAATCCATACATTGAAAAAGAGAATAAAGACAGAAAAGCAAAGAATCTTGTATAGCCATCGTCTCCTTTCATGTATCCTCTACTGTAAATATGGACCATTAAGGAAACTATAGAAACCACAATGAGCATCATTACAGAAATAGGATCAATTTGAACACCCATATCAATAGCCAGCGTGTCCGTGAAATTCATCCACACTGTTTTTTCCACAAAAGTTTGATATACACCATCTACCTTACCATTCACAATAAAGTAATCATAGGCAGTATTGATGGATAAAAGGGTTGAAACCAATAGTCCGGCAACACCTATATACCCTGATACGGATGGTTTGATTTTTTGATTGAATATTCCCAAAAGCAGGAATACTGCCAAAGGAATCAAGGGGATTAATATGATAGTACTAAAGTTCATCTCTTCAATAAGTTTTAAGTGCCTAGATTGACTAGAGTTTTAAGTTTTTTCCAATTGATGTGAAAATCGCTAAAATCTCACTCGACTCTTTCTTTGTTGTTTCCATATTCTCGCAATTAAGCCATTTCATTTCTTTAATTATCTCCAACCAATAAAGCGTTTCACTTGCTTCACTTTCACAGATTTTTATTTTGTTCCTAAAATCAGCTTTACTTCTAGACCTATTTGCCTCTCTATAATTGGCGCCAATACTGGTTCCTGACTTCGTTATTTGGTTTTTAATCACTCTTGCCTCCGTTGATTGAGGTAATAAAGTTGATATTTTGATAATTTCTATTGCAAACTTCTTTGTTCTTTTTTCTAATTGTTTTCCAAATTCTTTGTTATCCATTTGTAGTTAATACAACTTTCAATTTTAGCTCACTCTAGACACTTTAATCACTTCTTTTCAATGCTTCATGGTTTCAACATCTTTTACTTCTACCGAACTGATTTGCCTATATAAACCAATAATTATGGAAACTGCCAATGCGGTTTCAGCAGCAGCAACGGCAATAATAAAAAGCGAAAACAGTACGCCTTGTAACATATCGGGATATAAATATTTGTTGATAATCACAAAATTTACAATCGAGGCATTCAAAATCAATTCTACTGAAATTAAGATTGAAATAAGGTTTTTACGGGTGATAAAGCCATAAACACCAATGAAAAACAAAATTGATGTTACCGTGAATATCTCGTATATACTAATTCCAGGAATCATATTGCTGAGGTTTGAAGTCGGAAGACGGAAGTCCGAAGTCCCAAGTTTAAGGTTCCTAATGGTGTTACTTTATCTATAACCATGATTATTTAATGTTTTTTCTGTGCTATCATCATATTCATTAAATCAAATGAAGCGTCATAATATTTGTCAAACTCCTGTACGGATATATATTTTCTTCTATTCGCTTTGTGCAAACAAGTTACAACCTCGGCCAAAGAGCGGATGGCATAACCCATAAATTTTTTAAACTCTGGATTTGATTGACCAATAGAACCCTCTGAAATGTTTAAAGCCACTGAATCCATTGCCCTTCTTATTTGTGAAGAAAGGTTATAGATTTCTTTATGCGGGAACTTGTCTGAAATGACATTGATATCCTCACCAATATCCATTGCCTTTTGCCAAATTCGTAAGTTCTCAAATTTAAAGCCCATTAGCATTAACTTTTATTCTTTTCAATTTCTTCTGACATCTGTCCTCCGTCTTCCAGCTTCCTGCCTTTGGCAATGATTATTGCCCCGACCATTGCTGCCAACAGCAATACACTGATTACTTCAAAAGGCAATATGAATCCGCCTTCACCATAACTTAATAGTTTTGTTCCAATATCTGAAGTGGTGGTGGTCACCGAATTTTCCACTACATTGAATTCGTGTGAATAAATGGTAGTCAAGAATACACCAAGACCTATTAAACAGGCCACCGTAGTTAGGATTTGTTTAGAGGTTTTTGCGATTTCCAATTCCATTTCAATATGGTGAACCAAAAGCACTGAAAAAATAATCAACACAATGATTCCACCTGCATATACCGTAAGTTGAATGGCTGCTAGAAAGTTATAATCAATCAAGAAGTAGATTCCGGCTATAGCGCCGAGCACAAATAATAGATAAATTACCGAGCGTAGCATTTTACGGCTGGTAACTGAAGCGATTGCAAAGACAATCATGATTAAGGCTAATATGTAAAAAATTATTCGTTCCATAGGTTTAATCTTCTACTCCTGGCATTAGTTTAGAACCTGGTTCATTTAATACTCTTGTCAATGCGGTTCGATCATAAACAGAATTTTCGAAATTTTGTCCCCATTCTATGGCGTCTGTAGGGCAAACATCTATACAAAGGCCGCACATGGTGCACATGCTCAGATGATATACAAATTGATCTATTTTCTTTTTCTTTTTGCCTGTCTCCTCATCAATTCCCCTATCCCAAATGATTTCAATAGTACCATTGGGGCAGGCAATCTCACACTTTTGACAACCAGTACATCGGTGTTGGTTTTCCTCATCGTGGGGCATGATAACCTCACCACGGAAACGGTCGAACATCTTTAGCGTATCCCGGTTATCAGGATATTGCTGCGTAATGGCCCCTTTTCTTGAATGCAAGAAGTACTTTCCGGTAACACTCATACCGGTTAGTAGTGTTTTGATGCCTTTATATATGTCTGAAAAATAACTCATAGTTTTAAAATTGGATTGTTAGGTTTTGCCAAACAATCAAGGCCATTATAACAATATTCATAAGGTTAAGTGGGAGCAGGTATTTCCATTCCAACGTCAATAATTGGTCAACCCTTAATCTCGGGAATGTCCATCTAAACCACATCATCAAGAATACGAGTACCATTGCCTTTGCCAAAAACCAAAATACACCAAGTATTGGGATGGATTCTGTTATCCCAAAGGGAGATAACCAAGCTCCAAAGAAAACTGTGGTTGCAATAGCTGCGATTATAAACATGTTGATGAATTCTGCCAAAAAGAAATAGGCGAACTTCATTCCGGAGTACTCGGTATGAAAACCTGCCCCTAATTCTGATTCTGCCTCGGCCATATCAAAAGGAGCCCTATTGGTTTCAGCCGTCCCCGCGATCATAAAGATCATAAAAGCAATTATGGCAGGAATGTGACCTTGTACGATCAACCACCCATTTTTTTGAACTTCAACAATTTCAGAAAGTTGAAGCGTACCCGTAATCAAAATCATGGTCAAGAGCGATAAACCTATGGATAGCTCATAGCTAATCGTCTGCACACCACTTCGCATGGCTCCAATCATGGCAAATTTGTTATTGCTGCTCCATCCTGCTAAAAGAATGCCGATTACACCAATAGAAGAAATCGCTATTAGAAACAGAATTCCAATATTAATGTCGAAAGCCTGAAAATCTTGTGTGAACGGAATTACAGCTAGTGCCATTAAAGCGGTTATAATCACAAAATAAGGTGCTAAATTGTATAAAAATTTATCGGCTTTTTCAGTCCCGGTGAGCTCTTTCGATAGTAGTTTCAAGGCATCGGCCATGGTTTGTAACAATCCTTGAAAACCAACCCTGTTGGGACCTATTCGCAATTGAAACCATGCAGCGACCCTTCTTTCTATCAATACTAAAAACAATCCCGCTACGGCAAAAATGGCTAGATAGACGAGGGCTATCAATATCATTTCAACGAAATGGGCCATGTTTTCAGACATTATACTATAAAGCCAATCGTGAATACCTTTTGTTATGCTTAATGTAAAACCCATTGTTGTGTTCTATTTACTTTTTTGGACTGATGACCGAAGACAGTAGACCGATGTAATTATCATTTATTTTATCTTATTTGCAAATGCTATCATCATATTCATTAAATGAAAAGAAGCATCATAAAATTTATCAAATTCTTGTTCCGATATATAATTTCTTCTCTTTGACTTATATAAGCATGTTACTACTTCAGCGAGAGATCGAATGGCATATCCCATAAATCTCTTTTGTTCAGGATTAGACTGACCGATTGCTCCTTCAGAAATATTTAGAGCAATAGAGTCTGCCGCTCTTCTTATTTGAGAAGAAAGATTATAGGTCTCTTTTTTGGGAAAATTATCCGCCATAATATTGATATCTTCCCCAAGATCCATTGCTTTTTGCCAAATTATTAGTTTTTAAAATTTAAATTTCACTATATATCTTACTTAACAGGACTTTTTTCTTCGGTCTTCTATCATCCATCTTCTATCACCTGTCAATATCAGGAATTACAAGATCCAGTGTCGCCATTGTTGCCACCAAATCTCCAATTTTACCACCAACGGCTATATGGTTTAATAGGGATAAATTAGAAAATCCAGGTGAGCGGAATTTCAAGCGATATGGGTTTTTTGTGCCTGTACTTATTATATAGACCCCGAGTTCCCCTCTTGCTGTTTCAACCCTTTGGTAAAACTCTCCTTTGGGCAGTTTTATAACCGCATTTGTAGCAACACGATATTCCCCTTCTGGAATATTATCTATCAGTTGTTCTAGGATGGATAAGGATTCCCACATTTCCTGAATCCGTACTTCGTAACGGGCAAAGGTATCTCCTTCGGTTTTTAAGGCTTCATTAAATGTAACCTTGTCCAAGGCGCTATACGGATGATGCTTTCTAACATCACAAGAATAACCAGAAGCTCTACCAACGGGGCCTGATGCCCCAAATGAGATGGCATCTTCTTTGGTCAAAATACCAACTCCTTTAGTCCTTTTGTGAAATATGACATTACCTGTCAATAATCGATCGTATTCGGGAATCTTGGTTTTAAAATGGGCTATAAAATCTTTGACCCTTTTTATAAAATTAGGGTGAATATCAAACATTAACCCACCAGGTACATTGTAGTTCATGGTTAATCTCGCACCACAGGTTTCCTCAAAAATATCGTTGATCAGTTCCCTATCCCTAAAGCCATAAAAATAAGTAGTTAAAGCACCTACGTCCATTCCCATAACGCCCCACCACAAACAATGGGAAGAAATCCGTGTAAGTTCCCCAATTATGGTTCGAATAACTTTTACACGGTCTGGAACTTCAAGTTCAAGTGCATTTTCCACTGCTAAACAGACCGCTTCATTATTTATGTTCGAAGACAGATAATCCATCCGATCTGTAAGGTGAACGATTTGCTGATAGCTATCGCGTTCACACATTTTTTCAATGGAGCGATGAATATACCCCAAGTCTGGCTCAACTTTTTTGATAATCTCACCGTCTATGGTCAACAAAAGACGAAGAACACCATGGGTTGCAGGGTGCTGAGGTCCCATATTAATGAAATATTCCTCAGATTTAAAGTTGGTTTCTACCGTTGTTGTTGTTTCCATAATTCACTTATCGTTGCTGATGTTCATTCATTCGACATCATGCAATCAGTTATTTTATATTTAAAGGCACATCATATATGCAGTGAGCGCTTCTTTCTCATCTTTCGATAAATCCAGTTCTAAAACCAGATTAAAAAACTCCACAGTATCATCCAATGTTGGGAGTCTATCATCATGTAAGTAAGGCGGGGAATCCTTTATTCCCCTTAAAGGGAATGTTTTAATGGGCCCTTCAGGTCTACCTTTATAGAATCGTTCTACTTTCAAATCATGCATATAATCATCCACAAAAGCAGGTCCATAATGGCAACGTACACATTGTGCTTTACCATTGAATATTTTTTCGCCGTATAATTCTTGTTTGGTGGCCTTTTCTGGCATCAATTTCCCCATGGGCCCCAATTTTGGTGCAGGTGAAAAATCGAGCATGGCATTAAAATCGCCCATTCTGTTGGACACTGATTTTTGATGTGCTCTTGGCCCAATATGTTGCATCATTCCAGGGTCACCGTCAAAATACTCCTCTATTTCTGCAAAGTGATCCATACTCCGAACAGAGCGTTTTGAGGCCAATTGCATTAAGTTATAATTGCCCCTCATAGTTGGGGTGCCAACGCGAAGCCGTGCTAAATGTGGCCTACTATCCGGTGCCAATTCAAAGGCGCCATTGGTATGCCCGTTTACGTGACAAGAAAAACAGGCAACACCAGCACTAGGTTCAGGAGTTACCCTATGAGTTGTGTGGTTAAACCACGTTGTCGGGGTTGGTCGCAATAATTCCTTTAAGCCCTCCATTTGTTCGGGAGTCAACAGACCGTTGAATATTTCGTAATAATTACCTAATGTAATTTCTTTGCCTTTTGTTACATCGCCTAGCTCTTTATGGGTGGTGAGGAACATTGGTGGTGGAAACTCGGGCAGATACTGATCCGGATAATCATGGTCGAGATCTATTCTTAGGTGTTCAGGATGTGCTATGTTCCAACTATCAGGGAACACCATATGTGCCGTTGAGGCCAAGGGATGGGCCAATGGTTTAAATGGAAATAAATCTTTTTGCTTTATTTCTTCGGCTGACAATTTGGCCAACTGCCCATAAGAACCAATACCTTTGGGTAATCTTGAAATGGGCCCTTTCATTATGGCTTTTCTTCCCCCAGACATATATTTTCCGTCGTATGATTCACCATTGAAATCGTAGCGTGAATTCATATAAGCCACAATATCCTTCATTAATTGGGGTTTCTGCTTATTATGGAATGCCAACCATTCATTCCATTCCATGGGCAGGTTGGGATCCATAAAAGAACTTTTACCCTTGCCACCATAATTCCAAAGATCAAAAGGGGTCCTTTCCCCTTTCTGGATTTCGGGAAACGGTTTTAAAGAATCGATATGACCAGAACCTAGGCTATAGTCGGGTTCTACATAATCTTTAACAACAGCGCCTGGTGATTGTAATAAATGTAAGCCCAAATCCTGGACAACTTGAAATCCTACTAAGAGTATACAAACCAGAATAAGGGAACCAATCAAGTGTTTTTTTTTCATTTTAAATCACTTTTTATTTTTACAGTTTTTAATTTATTGTCGAGGGTCATTTGATAACCATATTTATTTCGTCCACATAATCCTTGCGCAATGGGAATCCTTCCCATTCATCTGTCAAAAAGAGTCTTTTTAAATTAGGGTGATTATTGAATGTTATTCCAAAAAAATCATATACCTCTCGTTCGTGAAATTCTGCGGTCATCCATATATCGTAAACAGAATCCAATGTTGGGTTCTCCCTATCAGGGGTTTTTACTTTTACAACGATGCTATGTCTGTGAGTGGTTGATTCTAAATGATATACAACTCCTAATTCAGCTCCCCAATCAACACCGCTGAGACAAAATAGATAATCAAAATGGGTATCTGGGTTACTTTTTAATTGGGCCATCAAAGAATGAAGCTGTTCTGGCTGTACAAAAATGTTCAAGAACTGGGAACCCTCTTCACTGAACGCTAAAAGGCTTGGATTAATTGGCTCTTGTGGTACTGGTTTTTCTTCTGTACCTTCTTCATTTTCAGCTACCTCTACCACATCTGAAACCTTATCCGCCTCTGGATTGGGAAACCAGCTCCCTATAAGTTCTTGTAATGCTTGGTTGGTCATACTTATTTAATTAAAATGCCCTTTATGGGCTTAGAGCCCTTCATCAAACCCATCAATAGGATTCTTTTTATGCTTCATACTCTCGGTTCGTATTTTATCCTGCAACATCAACATGCCTTCCAATAATGCTTCTGGGCGCGGGGGACATCCTGGCACATAAACATCAACAGGGATTACATGATCCGCTCCTTTTACTACCGAATAGGTATTATAGAAAAATGGTCCGCCAGAAATGGCACATGCCCCCATGGCAATTACATATTTGGGCTCAGCCATTTGATCATACAAACGCCTAAGTACAGGCGCCATTTTGTTTACAATGGTACCTGCTATTATAATCAAATCAGCCTGTCTTGGGGAAGGTCTTGCAACTTCAAAACCAAATCTGGAATAGTCATGCCTTGCTGCTCCTGTCTGCATCATTTCAATGGCACAACAGCTGGTTCCAAAATATAAGGACCATAGTGAATTTGAGCGGCCCCAATTAATTATTTTGTCCAATGAAGTAACAATGACATTGGCACCGTTCCCCGCTGGGATTACCTTTCCTGGAAAATTTTCTGGTATTTCTGGTTTGTCTATTCCCATTTCAATGCTCCTTTCTTCCATGCATAAATTAAACCTAAACCTAATATTATAAGAAATATGAGTACCTCGATAAAGGCAATGGCCCCAACATCTTTAAAGACAACTGCCCAAGGAATAAGAAAGGCCACCTCCACATCGAAAATCAAAAACAATATGGCGAACAAATAGTAACCTACCTTAAACTGCACCCAAGTGGGCCCAATGGTGGTCATACCACTTTCATAAGGCGCTCTTTTTTGCGGATTGTCGGATTTATGCGAAATTAAATTTGATAAAAAATTAGCTCCAGCGACCAGGACAATACCGGCAATTAGAAATACAATAATAGCTTCTGACCCCATATTTATTGATTATACTTTTTAAAACACGTTGTAAATGTCACCAGAGAAAAACAAATCGTCGGTTTTTGAAAAATTGGAATTTGATTTTACCTGAGCTGTAAGTGCATCTTCCCTTTCTTCCAAGGTAACATCATCAAAACTTCTTATGATTCCTGTGACCATAGGATATTCTGAACGTACCAACATTTGATGTAATGTAGGATCCTCGTCTTTAGCGTTGTGAACCAAAATATCTTCTTGTGTAATCCCGTTTTCACCTATGGTAACCACTTCCAACTTCAAGCCATTTAAAACAAGACCTTTGTCACGTTCCTTGCCAAAAATCATGGGTTTGCCATGCTCAACGAAGAGTTGACGATCTTCCCGTACCGCTTTATCCGTAAATTTCGTAAAACAGCCATCATTGAAAATGGGACAGTTTTGCAAGACCTCAATTAACGAAGTACCCTTGAACTTTTCAGCTTCAATAAAAAGTGCCGTCATTTCTTTAGGGGTATTTCCTGAAATTCTGGCAAAAAACCGTGCTTGCGCCCCAATTGCCAATTCCCCAGCTGAAAAAGGGGGTTGGGTGTTTCCATAGGGAGATGATTTTGTTTTTTGACCTACTAATGAAGTTGGTGAAAATTGTCCTTTGGTCAAGCCATAGATTTCATTATTGAACAAAATAATGTTCAAATCAAGATTTCTGCGTAATACATGTATAAAATGATTGCCGCCAATGGCCATGGAGTCCCCATCACCTGTAATCACCCAAACACTTAGATCTGGATTGGCTAATTTTACACCAGAAGCAATCGCCGGGGCTCTACCGTGAATACTGTGCATACCATAAGTATCCATATAATAAGGAAATCGAGAAGAACACCCAATACCTGAAATAAAGACTACATCTTCTTTTTTAACTCCCATTTCTGGAAGTGCCTTTTGCATGGAACGTAAAACAACATAGTCATCACAGCCCGGACACCATCTAACTTCTTGATCACTCGCAAAATCCTTGTACGTATATTCTTTTACTGCTGCTTCCATAATTATTTTACTAAAGATTTAAATTTTTGGATTAACTCATTGCTTCCAAATGGCAAGCCTTGAACCTTATTCATTTGTAAGAAATCAAATCCATTGAAATTAATTCTCAATACCTGAACGAATTGACCACTATTCAACTCACAAACAAGAATTTTCTTGAATTTCTTCAATACTTCTTCTGTATTTTTAGGTAGCGGGTTTATGTAGTTGAAATGTGCAAATCCAATATTGGTAAATCCATCATCAGCCATTTGTTTTACTGCTGAATGTAAGCTTCCATAAGTACCACCCCAGCCAACAACCAACAAATCACCTTCCTGGGCAAATTCGGTTTCAATATTCGGGATATAATTTTGCACTCTTTTTACTTTTTCGGCTCGTATTTTTGTCATGTACTCATGATTTTCAGGCACATAGGAAACATTTCCTGAAATACGATCTTTTTCCAAACCACCAACCCTATGTTCTAACCCTTTAGAACCGGGAATAGCCCAATTCCGAGCTAAACTATCTTCATTTCGATCATAGGGGTGCCAGTTTTCTTTCGCTTCCTTTACAATATTATTCTTGATTTCTGGCATATTTGCCACGGATTGGATCTTCCAAGGTGCCGATCCATTCGCAATATAACCATCGGTCAATAATACAACCGGAGTCATATGCTCCAAAGTTAATTTTGAAGCCTCATAGGCAAAATCAAAACAGTTGGCAGGGGTACTTGCTGCGATAACGATTACAGGGCTTTCACCATTTCTGCCATACATAGCCTGTAAAAGGTCTGACTGCTCAGTTTTTGTTGGGAGACCTGTTGATGGCCCACCACGCTGTACATTGACAACGACCAAAGGCAATTCTATCATCATGGCCAATCCTAATGCTTCACCTTTTAAGGCAAGTCCTGGTCCTGATGTCGTTGTTATGGCCAAATCACCGGCAAATGAGGCGCCAATCGAGGAAGTAATTCCAGCAATTTCATCTTCGGCTTGAAAAGCCTTTACGCCAAAATGTTTGTGTTTTACCAGTTCATGCAAAATATCGGTGGCCGGGGTAATGGGGTAGGAGCCCAAGAACAACTCCAGTCCTGATTTTTCCGCTGCCGCCAAGAATCCCCATGCTGTCGCAGTGTTGCCCATAATAATCCTATAAGTTCCTGCTTTCATTTTCGCAGGAGCGATCGTATAAGAATTTGGGATTAATTCAAGTGTATTGGCATAATTGTGACCAGCCTTTAATACCTTGGTATTGGCCTCGATGATTTGCGGTTTATTTTTGAACTTCTTATTGAAAAAATCTATGGTATAATCTGTTGAGCGATCATACATCCAATAAACCATACCTAGTGAAAACATGTTCTTACTTCGGGTAATACTCTTATTGTCCAATCCTTCAACCTCCTTTAAAGCCTCTTTTGTCATAGAGGTCATGGCTACCTCGATTACCCTATAATTTTCAAGACTTCCATCTTCCAAAGGGTTAGATTCATAAAGGGCCTTTTCCAAATTCTTCTTGGTAAAAGCATCGGTATCAACAATTACGGTATGTCCTGGTTTAAGAGCGTGTAAATTGGTCTTTAGTCCTGCCGGGTTCATTGCGACCAATAGGTCAACATTGTCACCAGGTGTGCTGATTTCTACACTACCTATATGTACTTGGAATCCTGAAACGCCATATAAGCTTCCTTGTGGCGCCCTAATTTCCGCGGGGTAGTTGGGAAAGGTGGCAACGTCGTTACCGAACATTGCCGAAGTATCCGAAAATTGGGTTCCGGTCAATTGCATTCCGTCACCAGAATCACCGACAAATCGGATGATTACTGCTTCTAAAACTTCTTGCTTTTGTTCTTCTTTGGCTGCAATCATAGTGGGTAAATTTTATTAGTAATACTAAACAATTTATTTTTGGTATATTTAAGTGTCAAATATAATTTCACCTATAGCAATGAAATATGATATTTGTCATTAAAAAACAATGTTCTTTACATTAATTTTGTTCGCTATATAAAAATAAGCAAAATGGCTATCATAATCACAGATGAATGTATAAACTGCGATGCTTGTGTTTCCGAGTGTCCTAATAACGCAATTTATGAACCCGATCAAGAATGGTCGTATTCCGATGAAACTTCTTTAAGCGGTGCGGTTACAACCCCTGATGGTAGGGATGTTGATGCTGATGCGGAAAATGATCCTGTTTCAGATGAATTCTATTTTATTGTCACCGATAAATGTACTGAGTGTAAAGGTTTCCACGACGAGCCTCAATGTGCATCGGTTTGTCCGGTTGACTGTTGTGTACCAGATGAAGATCATGTTGAGACCGAAGAGACCTTGCTAGGGAAAAAAGCTTGGCTTCACGGGGAATAGACGATTTCTTTTTCTTTCGTAAACTTAATTCAATATTTAAGGTATTCAGCAATCTTGAATGCCTTAAATATATTTTTGTCTTAATTCAACAATATTTCTACTAATTGTTGCAATTCTTCTATGGTCAGCATCGCGCATATTTCGACCGAAACCCCTTAGTGTTTTAACACATTAATGCTTTTAAATACCTGATAAATGTCATAGTCTAGGGTATGAACTGTGTGTACTTTTATGGCAATTTATAAGAGGCAATACCACTGTAATTAGTTGAATTACAACATTTTTAAAATTATATCCATCTGATACAAATCGGTGTTGTTTAAAAAGCAAAGTCATAATGAAAGAAAAATCCAAAAAATTAATTTGCGACGCCAATGAAGCGGTAGCCAGGGTGGCGCATAAAACGAATGAGGTTTGTGCCATTTACCCTATTACTCCGGCCTCACCAATGGGCGAACATGTAGATGTATACAGCTCCAAAGGGCAAAAAAACATTTGGGAAAACATTCCTAGAATTGTTGAAATGCAGAGTGAAGGTGGTGCTGCTGGCGCCGTTCATGGCTCATTACAAGCAGGTGCTTTAACAACTACATTTACAGCATCCCAAGGGTTGTTGTTAATGATTCCTAACATGTATAAAATGGCAGGAGAGTTGTTACCATCGGTTATTCATGTAGCAGCGAGAACAATTGCAACGCATGCATTATCAATTTTTGGAGATCATTCCGATGTCATGGCAACACGGCAAACCGGATTCTCCATGTTATTTAGTGGTTCTGTACAAGAAGCGCAGGATATGGCATTGATTTCCCAAGTAGCTACTTTGAAATCAAGGATTCCGTTCATGAATATTTTTGATGGATTTAGAACCTCTCATGAGATTTCTAAAATTGATGGCATATCTGATGATATCATTAAAGACATGATGCCAGAAGATGAGATTATGGCTCATAAGAAAAGATCGTTAGATCCTGATAATCCTGTAATAAGAGGTACATCCCAAAATCCAGATGTATTTTTCCAAGCAAGAGAAGCTGCTAACCTTTATTATGATAAAGTTCCTGGAATTGTTGAGGATACAATGAAGGAGTTCTACAAACACACCGGAAGAAAATATAGTTTGTTCTATTATGTAGGTCACCCGGAAGCAGAAAAAGTAATAGTAATTATGGGTTCTGGTCAAGGTCCTGTTATGGAAGCTATTGATACAATGGTTAAAAATGGCGAAAAAGTTGGCGCTATTATAGTCCGTTTATTCAGACCATTCTCTATTAGTCATTTTGTAGATGCCTTACCAGAAACCGTTAAAAAGGTAGCTGTTTTAGACAGAACTAAAGAGCCTGGAAGTGTAGGTGAACCATTATATCAAGATATTGTAACTGCCTTTATGGAAAGCGATAGGGCAATGCCAGAAATAATTGGCGGACGTTACGGATTATCTTCTAAAGAATTTGATCCAGCAATGGTTAAAGCGGTTTATGATGAGTTAGACAGAGAAGAACCTCTAAATCATTTTACAGTTGGTATTAATGATGACGTTTCATTCAGAAGTTTAGATATTGGAGAACGATTGAATACAGTGAAGACTACATTTAACTGTATGTTCTACGGTTTAGGATCTGATGGTACTGTTGGTGCAAACAAAAACTCAATTAAAATTATTGGTGAGACAACAGATAACTATGTACAAGGATATTTTGTGTACGATTCTAAAAAAGCAGGTGCACAAACCGTATCACATTTACGTTTTGGACCTA
>CAZYQR010000003.1:0-27172 GCA_964649755.1 uncultured Maribacter sp.
GTTTATGGTCTCGATTGAAACGTTCAAAAACACATTACTTTCGGGCTCTAAGGCTCTAGGATTATTAAAGTAGATTTTTCGTTCTTCATAAATGCCTTCTATCATATAGTAACCTCCTTTGTAAAAAGAACGCTTTACCACGACTTCCAATCCTGATTTTTGTGATACCCTAAACTCATGGGCGTACACAATGATACGTCGTTTTGTGTCGGCATATGACTTTACAATATTAATTGGGATTTTGTTAGCCTCTCCAAAAAGGGAAGCGATGTAGAGGTCATTGGGGTGCTCATATAAATTCTTGGGGGTATTTTTGGCAATAATCTTATGGTCCTTCAAAACAACAACATTATCCGCAAAAGGCAGCATATCATTGTGATCGTGAGTGGCCGTGATTACCGTGACGCCTTTATTTTTTAAATACCCGAAAAGGTTTCTTCTAAGACTGTTTTTCCTAAAATTATCAATATGGCTAAACGGTTCATCCAATAAGAGTATCTCAGGTCGTTCGGCAAGAACACGGGCAAGTGCTACGCGTTGTTGTTGCCCGCCACTTAAATATTTTACTTTTACCTTGGCGAAATCGGTCATTTCTATCATTTCCAATAACTCAAAAGTTCGCTCTTTTAATTTTTCAGGTTCAAAAACGGAAAGGAATTCACTTACGTTTTCCTCTACCCGGGTAAAAGGCATTAAATCAAAATCCTGTGAAAGGTATTTCATGTAGGGTTCTCCCGGGACTAGATTAAATTTTGGCCCCAATATTTGGGTTTCATCCCAATATACTTCACCAACCTCAACATTCAATAAGCCGTAAATAATTTTCAATAAGGTGCTTTTGCCACATCCACTTTCTCCAATAATCGATACATGCTCGCCTTTCGATACTTTTAGATTGATATCTTCAAGTACCGGAATTTTATCATAAGTAAAAGAAACATGGTCTAGATGTAGCATTGTACAAGGTTCTTTTAACGGACAAAAAAATCCGTTTCAATTAGAAACGGACTTTATGTTAAATTATTGATGCAAACCGAAATTATTCTTTGAATTCTTTCAATACAACTTGATTGGGTAATTCTTCAAATCCCATATTAAACAAAGTGAAACCAAAAATATCGGCGTACTGTTCGATGGTCTTACTTACTGGTGTGCCTGCACCGTGACCTGCATTGGTTTCTATACGAATCAAGGTCGGATTTGTACCTGCCTGCTTTTCTTGGAGTTCTGCGGCAAATTTAAAACTATGTGCTGGTACAACCCTATCATCATGATCACCAGTGGTAACCAAAGTAGCAGGATATTCAACACCTTCATTTACATTATGCACTGGGGAATATCCTTTTAGGTATTCAAACATTTCCTCACTTTCTTCAGAAGTACCATAATCATATGCCCATCCTGCGCCTGAAGTAAAGGTATGATAGCGTAGCATATCCAAAACACCGACTGCAGGTAAGGCTACCTTCATTAAATCTGGGCGTTGGGTCATGGTGGCGCCAACCAAGAGTCCACCATTACTTCCTCCACGAATGGCCAAATAATCTTTTGAAGTGTATTTATTGGCAATAAGATATTCTGCTGCTGCAATAAAATCGTCAAATACATTTTGTTTTTTGGTCTTTATACCTGCTTTGTGCCATTTTTTACCATATTCGCCACCACCACGCAGGTTGGGAACGGCGTATATCCCCCCTTGTTCCATCCATACTGCATTGCCGATACTAAACGATGGGGTTAGACTTATGTTGAATCCGCCATATCCGTAAAGAATAGTGGGGTTTTTACCATTCATTTGTAATCCTTTTTTATGTGTAATGATCATGGGTATTTTAGTACCATCCTTTGAGTTATAAAATACCTGATGGGATTCATATTCTTCAGGGTTGAAATCTATTTCAGGCTTCCAGTATTGTTTGTAATCACCCGATTCAACATTGTATTTGTAGGAAGATCCGGGAGTATTGTAGTTGGTGAACGAAAAATAGAACTCCTTATCTTCTTTTTTCCCACCAAAACCACTTGCACTGCCAACGCCAGGTAATTTAACCTCACGAACTAATTTACCATCATAATCATATTGGTAAACCTTTGAAATGGCATCGACCATGTACTCGGCAAAGAAATAACCCCCACCTGTATTTGGCGAAAGTACATTCTCGGTTTCTGGAATAAAATCCACCCAATTGTCGGGAGTCGGATCCGATGCATCCACGGTGACTATCTTTTGGTTGGGTGCATCCATATTCGTTACGATATATAATTTAGTTCCTACATTTTCAATGACGTAACTATCTGTATCTGTATGGTCAAGAATGGTAACTAATTTACTCTTTGGTTTGGTCAGATCTTTAATATAAAGTTTGTTACCCGAAGTAGAAACAGAAGCAGTTATAATTAAATATCGACTATCCTCAGTTACTCCTCCGAAAATGTATCTATGTTTTTCCTCGGGCGTAGCCCCAAAGACGACAATATCATCTTTTTGAGGAGTACCCAATTTGTGATAATACACCTTATGTTGATCGGTCTTAGCAGAAAGTTCGCTTCCTTTTGGTTTATCATAACTTGAATAGTAGAAGCCTTCATTGCCTTGCCAAGAAACGCCACTAAACTTAATATCAACTAGTGTGTCTTCAACGATTTCTTTTGTTTCAGGATTCATAACAATTGCCTTGCGCCAGTCACTACCCCCTTCAGAAATAAGATATGCTGCCATTGAGCCATCTTTGGTAAAGCTAAGTCCCGATAACGAAGTTGTGCCATCCTCTGAGAAGGTATTGGGATCCAAAAAGACCTCAGGTTCTTCTTCACCTTTTTGTCGATATACCACATATTGGTTTTGAAGTCCGTCATTCTTGTAGAAATACGTATAGCTACCTTCTTTGAAAGGAGATCCTAACTTTTCATAATTCCATAGATTTTCCAACCGTCTTTTTAATCCATCTCGAAATGGAATTTTATCCAAATATCCAAAGGTGATACTATTTTGTTCCTTGACCCAAGCTTCGGTTTCTGGGCTTTTATCATCTTCTAGCCAGCGAAAAGGATCTTCGACTTTGGTTCCGAAATAAGTATCAGTTGAATCAGCTTTTGCAGTAATAGGGTAGTTCACAGTAATTAGCTCTTTTTTGGTTGTGGTATTGCAGGCAATAAGAAGGAAAGCCGCAACAGGAAATAGGATAAGTTTTTTCATGACCAGTTTAAATTAACTAGCCTTAAAAATACCATAAAAAAAGCTTTGGAAGGTAGAATAAGCTTCCAAAGCTTTTTATTTATTTATAATATAACATAAGTACGCTTTAGACGAGCTTATGCTCGACTAAATATTCAGCGATTTGCACAGCATTTGTAGCAGCACCTTTTCTTAGATTATCGGCAACGATCCACATGTTCAAGGTGTTTCGCTGGGTTTCGTCCCTTCGTATACGGCCAACAAAAACCTCATCCTTATCATGTGCATAAATAGGCATCGGATAGGTGTTGGTATCCGGATTGTCTTGTACGGTTACCCCAGGAGTATTATTCAGTAATTGTCGGACTTCATTCAATTCAAAATCATTAACGAATTCTACATTCACAGATTCTGAGTGACCACCTGCTGTTGGGATTCTCACTGCGGTTGCCGAAATCGAGAACGTTCGATCATTGAATATTTTTTGAGGCTCTCGTGCCAATTTCATTTCTTCTTTGGTATACCCATTTTCCAAGAAATCATCACAATGGGGCAGTGCATTGCGACCAATAGGATAAGGATAAGCCATTTCTCCCTGTACCCCAGCAATTTCATTTTCCAATTGTTGCACTGCTTTTACCCCAGTTCCAGAAACGGACTGGTACGTTGAAACAACCACGCGCTTCATTTTGTATTTTTCATGCAAGGGCGCCAATGCCATCACCATTTGTATGGTAGAACAATTGGGATTTGCGATTATCTTATCTTCTTTAGTCAATTCATTGGCATTGATTTCGGGAACAACCAATTTTTTTGTTGGATCCATTCGCCAAGCCGAGGAATTATCCACTACGGTAGAACCAGCCTGGACAAATTTTGGCGCCCACTCCAGAGACGTATCCCCACCTGCTGAAAAAATGGCAATATCCGGTTTAGCTGCAACGGCATCTGTAAGACCAATTACAGTATGATCCTCACCTTTATATTTTAATTTTTTGCCTACAGACCTTTCTGATGCTACCAATAATAACTGGGTAATCGGGAAATTACGTTCTGCCAATACTTTTAGCATTACTTCGCCAACCATTCCAGTGGCTCCAACAACTGCAACTTTCATACTATAATCTATTTAGAGGGCAAATGTACTTCAAGGATGATGAATGGGCAAGATAAAATATAGTGAACGTACAAAATATAACAATATGTTAAAAATATAACAACTTGTGTTAGTCAAGCTATCGACGCAAAGCTCGCAAAAGAAAACCGGCTCTTTTTAAAGAGCCGGTTTGGTTAAATCGTGGTGTAGCGGTATGCCCTGAATATTTAAACAGGACTTAGCTTGTATTATTTCTTTAAAGAATCACGAATCTCTGCAAGTAAATCCTCTGCAGTAGGTCCTGCCGGTGCTGCCGGTGCTGGTGGTGTTTTTGTTTTGTTGTAAGATCTTACAATTAGGAACATTACAAAGCCTACAATAAGAAGATTTACAATGGTATTGATCCAATTACCATAAGCAATAACAGCGCCACCTGCTTCTTTAGCTGCAGCCAATGTTGCATAGTCATTTCCATCCATAGAATAGAATAAGTTTGCAAAATCCATTCCACCGGCAAAATGTCCTATAAATGGCATTGCGATGTCATTGACAAACCCATTGATTACAAGCCCTAGGGCGCCAGCCATAATTACAGCGACGGCAAAATCAATAACATTGCCGGTCATAATAAAATTCTTGAATTCTTTTAACATTTTAGTGTTTTTTATAGTTAATAATTAATGTTTCCGCAATGTAGTTAAAAAAAAGTTTCTTAACAAAATGTTAAAGAAATTTCTAAATCCCTTTATAAAAACGTTTTATACGTTGTGAAATACCAGTAATCAATTCATAGGAAATGGTGTTGACATATGCTGCGAACTCATCTGCGGAAGGGTTTTCTCCAAAAACAATCACCTCGTCACCCTCACTACAGTTAATGTTGGTAACATCGATCATGATCATATCCATACAAACATTGCCTATAATAGGAGCCAATGTTCCATTTACATTCACAAAGGCTTTGTTATTCCCATATTGTCTTCCTATACCATCCGCATGCCCTATTGGCAGTGTGGCGGTAACCCTATAATTATCTGAAGTGAAGGCCCTGTTATAGCCTACGCTTTCATTAGGCTCTATTTTATGTATTTGTGAAATGACCGTTTTTAGCGTTGCTATTGGTTTTAGTTCAGCATCGATTGTTTTGTCATTTCCAAATCCATAAAGACCAATACCACTTCGAACCATATCAAATTGCGCTTCTGGATAGTTGATAATACCGGAGGTATTCAATAAATGTTTAAAAGGAATATATCCTAACTTTTCATCGACCTCTTTTGCAATTTTTTCAAATGTTGTGATTTGTTGCTTGGTAAATAGTTTTTCATTGATATCTTCTGAAGCAGCCAAATGTGAAAAGATTGAAGCAATTTTGATTTCATTGCTATCTTTAATCTGATCAATAATATAATCAACGTCATTCTCCCAAAACCCTAATCGGTTCAGCCCAGTGTTAAATTTAATATGTACAGGATATGATTTTTGGTTCAGCTTTTTACAGGCATTTAAAAACGCTCTTAAGATTCTTGGAGAATAGATACTGGGTTCAAGACATCGTTCAATAAGTTCTTCAAAATTCGCTGGCTGGGGATGAAGTACCAATATAGGTGCTTGTATGCCCGCATCACGCAAGGCGACACCCTCGTTAACGTAAGCTACCGCCAAATAGTCAACACCTAAATGCTCAAGCTTTTTAGCGATTACAATAGCATCAGAACCATATGCGAATGCTTTTACGACGCCCAAAAATTTCGTTTCAGGTCTTAATCTGTTTCGTAAAAAAAGGTAGTTGTGTTCTAAGGCATTTAAATCAATCTCTAAAACAGTTTCCAAAGTCTTAGGCATTGGTATCTTTTTTAGACTGAGGGACTTCTTCAATATTCACATCAATTTCCTTGACTCTTTCTTTTAGCATGGCCTTATAATATGCAGCTCTGCTCAGAGGTTCATATTCTCCCGTTTCTCCTAATAAGACCAAATCGTCATTATCGGCTTTTCTAAAACTATAATTGGCCAAATTCCCCGTTCGTGTACATACCGCATGTACTTTTGTAACATATTCAGCGGTAGCCATAAGCGCGGGCATAGGACCGAAAGGATTACCCTTAAAATCCATATCCAATCCAGCAACGATTACACGCACTCCTTTATTGGCAAGGTCATTACAGACAGTCACGATTTCATCATCAAAAAATTGGGCTTCATCAATACCAATTACATCGCAGGTATCGGCTAAAATTCGAATATTCGCAGCAGCAGGGACAGGCGTAGAACGTATTTCATTGGCATCATGTGACACCACCATTTCTTCATGATACCTTTGATCTACCATAGGTTTAAAAATCTCTACTTGCTGTTTTGCAAATTGGGCACGCTTTAGCCTACGGATCAATTCCTCGGTCTTACCAGAGAACATCGAGCCACAGATAACTTCTATCCAGCCGAATTGTTCCTTATGATTAACAGTATTTTCGAGAAACATTTTGTAATTTTAGACGAAAATAAGGTGTTTTTTCGTTCTTATTTATAAGAATTATAAAGTTATTAAAAAAGACTCACCTTTTCCGCATAGGATAAAACAAAAGAGATGAAAAGAAAATTGAAAGAGGAATTGGTAAAAATGTCCAAAGATATCATTACCTCAAGGAGTTTAAATGAAATCACTGAATTATACGAAGCCTCTAAAAATTTATATGAGAAATTGGCCGTATTAAAATTCATAGAAGAAAAATTGAACGATATAGAAGTTGATGTTTCAAAAAATGTGATTGCTGCCAAATTTGAGAAGATGGCCAATGCCGTTTTAAATGTCGATTCTTCTGTTCCAGAAAGCAATCCGCATGAAGAAGATATCATAACGCCTGGCATGCAGACAATAAGAGATATGGTTTCTGAAATGCCTAATGATGCCGCTGCCGATGAGGTTCTGGCAGAATTTATGGCCAAGCCCAACTTAATGAAGAATGATAAGGAACTTTTTGAACCTCAAAAGGGGAATGCTGCGAATAAAGAAGAAAAGATGAAATCGTTAAACGATAAGTTGGCTGAAAAGGAGTTGAAAATAGACTTGAATAACCGCTTGGCTTTTGTAAAACACCTCTTCAATACAAGCACGGAAGATTACAATCGTGTTTTATCCCAATTGAATACCATTGATACCGAAGAACGTTCTATTGCGTTTATTCAGAGCATGGTGAAACCCGATTACAATAATTGGGAAGGAAAGGAAGAATATGAAGAACGTTTTATGGCTTTGATAGAACGCAAGTTTTCTTAGAATTCTTGAATACTTTTAATATGATTTAGGCCTCACATAGGAGTGGGGCCTTTTTATTTTGTATTGCCCTTTTTTATCTACCTTTAATTTTCGCAAAACGATCAATTCAATGAAAACACAAAAAATAATATACTGGATAGTTACAGCATTATTAAGCTTGTTAGTGCTATTTTCTGCTGGCATGTATTTTTTCAATCATGCTGAAATAGTAAATGCTTTTACCAATTTAGGCTTTCCCACATATATCATTTACCCGCTGGCAACTTTGAAAATTTTAGGGCTGATAGTGATTTTAGGTAATTTAGGTGGTAATTTAAAGCAATGGGCCTATGCCGGATTCTTCTTTAATTTTGTTTTGGCCTTCTTTGCCCATTTAATGGTGGGTGATGGCGAACAATTTGGTGCTTTGATGGCAGTGGTATTATTGCTTGCCTCTTATTTCTTAGGAAAGAAAGTAAGGTCTTAAAATATAGGTATGGGTAAATTATTCATCGTGCCAACACCAATCGGCAATCTTGAGGATATAACCTTACGGGCGATTAAGGTCCTAAAGGAAGTTGGACTTATTTTGGCGGAGGATACCCGAACCAGCGGGAAACTACTGCACCATTTTGAGATAAATACCCCAATGCAGAGTCACCATATGCATAATGAGCATAAAACGATTGACAATCTGGTGAAACGATTAAAAAGGGGTCTAGAAGACATTGCATTAATATCTGATGCTGGGACCCCTGCTATTTCTGATCCGGGATTTTTATTGACTAGGGCATGTTTGGAAAATGGCATTGAAGTAGAATGTCTCCCTGGGGCAACAGCCTTCGTTCCGGCCCTGGTTAATAGTGGATTGCCCAACGATAAATTTGTGTTTGAGGGATTTCTTCCCGTGAAAAAAGGAAGACAGACCAGATTGAAACTCTTGGCCGAAGAACCACGTACCTTGATTTTTTACGAATCGCCGCACAAACTATTGAAAACCCTTACCCATTTTGCTGAATACTTTGGGGAAGATAGATTGATTTCCGTTTCCCGTGAATTGACAAAACTGTATGAAGAAACAATTCGGGGAACAGTTAAAGAAGTTCTTCAGCATTACACTGACAAACCACCTAAAGGAGAAATTGTAATCGTAGTTTCAGGGAAGAAATAATGCAAAAACTGCTTTCGGAAATAAGGGGATGTGAAGTTTGCAAGGCCCATTTACCTATGGGTCCTAGGCCCATTGTTGCTGCACACCCAGATTCCAAAATTGTAATTATTGGCCAGGCGCCTGGGACTAAAGTACATAAAACCGGAGTGCCCTGGGATGACCCAAGTGGCAGACAATTGCGAAAATGGTTGGGAGTAACCGATGAGGTCTTTTATGATCAGTCTAAAATCGCCTTGATACCAATGGGATTTTGTTATCCAGGAAAAGGCAAGTCTGGTGATTTACCCCCAAGAACGGAATGTGCTCCTCTATGGCATGAACCTATGTTGGACAAAATGCCCAATTTAGAATTGGTAATATTAATAGGTATGTATGCCCAAAAATATTATTTAGGCAAAATGGCCAAAAAGACACTTACAGAAACGGTGGCTTCATACGAAACCTATCTTCCTAAATATTTGCCATTGCCACACCCTTCTCCACGAAATCGTTTTTGGTTGACGAAGAACCCTTGGTTTGAAGAACGAGTGGTGCCAGAATTGAAGCAGCGGGTTTCAAAGATTATGATTGGCTAGTAGACTATTATAGTAAAACAGTCATTTCGACCGGAGGGAGAAATCGCACTTTAATCATTCACAGGTCTTTAATTTATTAGATTATTCGAATTCACAAGGGTATGGGATTTCTCCTCACGAAGTTCGTTCGAAATGACAAAATGGGCACCATTGATTTTATAACAAACTTAGTAGATGAAGAACCCTTGGTTTGAGGAACGAGTGGTACCAGAATTAAAGCAGCGGGTTTCAAAGATTATGATTGGCTAGTAGACTATTATAGTAAAACAGTCATTTCGACCGGAGGGAGAAATCGCACTTTAATCATTCACAGGTCTTTAATTTATTAGATTATTCGAATTCACAAGGGTATGGGATTTCTCCTCACGAAGTTCGTTCGAAATGACATTCAACGGTCAAATAAGTTAAAAGTCTAACAATCCAAAAATCTAGTAAACCTATAGCCTAATAAACCCCTCCTCCATGCTTCCCTTTCTCCCAACCATGTTTTCCTAAATACTGGTCACCACTTTCGACTGCTCCATCTTCTATTGATGTGCCCATAGAATCGTTCCATCGGTTAAGATATCCAAAGAGTGAAATAACGCCAAGCATCTCTACAATCTCACCTTGATTCCAGTATTTGTATAAGCGTTCTTTAATCTCTGTATCTACTCCATTGGGCACTTGTGAAGCCACTAAAGAAAAGTCCAGTGCAGCACGTTCTGCTTCCGAAAATGCAGGATGTGTCCTGTACTCCCAAATATTGTCCAACTGTTCCTGTTCGGCCCCATAGCGCTCCGCAGCGCGTATGGCATGGGCCTGGCAATAGCGACAACCCGTTGAGTTACTACTGACCCAAGCAATCATACGCTTTAATGCTGAGGTAACCCTTCCCTCATTCGCCATTACTGCTTTGTTGAGATTGATAAAGGCTTTTGAAATGGCTGGCCTATGTTGCATGGTCAACACAGAATTTGGACAAAAACCAAGGGTCTCATTAAAGAACTCAGCTAATTTTTTGGTCTCTGAATCGTGGTTGGGGTCAAGCGGTTGTACAAGTGGCATAAAATTATTGATTATTGATTATTAAAATTGCTGTCTGTTCGAGCCTGCCTGTTCGGCAGACAGGCGGAGTCGAGACCTATTTCTCAGTGCTAACTACTTCTAAGTATTTCTAAAAGTACACAAGCTCTTTTTTCTCTACAGTGCTCGAAATGACTGCATAGATTATCGTATTTTTAATGAAGCCCTAATTTGAAATATATGGCAAACTGAATTTCAAATTGGGTGGCTGAATTAATCCCGCCGTTGGGCGGGATCTAATTTCTTTTGTTTTATTTTTATCCCTCACAAGTAACGAAAAATTATGGGTACCACAAATCATATCACAACCAAATGGTTAGGCGGAATGGCGTTCGAAACCAATAACACATCTGGAAATTCATTTAAAATAGAAGATGCCGATGAAAGTGATGGACTAAGACCAAAATCATTAATGCTTTCGGCATTGGCCGGATGTTCTGGATTGGATGTAGCATCACTCATTAAGAAAATGAAGTTGGATGTAGATACTTTTCAAATAGATACTATTGCAAATTTAACCGATGAACATCCGAAACATTATGATGCCGTTAAGGTTGAATACCATTTTTATGGCAGTAATTTAAATGAAAAGAAACTACAAAGGGCCGTGGATCTTTCTATAGAAAAGTATTGCGGTGTTTTTGAAATGTTTCGACAATTCGCCAAAATGGAAACTAAAACGATTTTTCATCATAAGTAAAAAATCGTCACTTCGAGTGATTTCGATTTTAATCGAAATTGTATCGAGAAGCAATGAACAAAATAAGTGAAACTATCTTTTGTCCATATCATAAAATGTTCTGACGGCACCTATTATACCGGAATTACTACGAACCTTGAGAAACGGATTTTTGAACATAAAAGTGATAAACACCCAGATAGTTATACATTTAGTTGAAGACCACTTAGCTTGGTATTCTTTTGCGAATTTACAGATATCAATTTGGCTATTGAAAAGGAGAAACAAATAAAAAAATGGTCAAGAGCAAAAAAAGAAGCTCTGATTAAAGGTGAATTTTTGGCTTTGCCATATTTGTCCCAAAAGAAATTTCAATAACTTGTTCTCGATACATTCCGAATCCAGTTCGGAACACTCGAACTGACGTTATTGGATTAAACCTATCACTTGAAACTTGAACTTGAATAGAAGTATGCGCTGGACACTCAAACCAAAACTTGAACCACAACAAATAGCAGAACTTGCGAATGCACTGAAAGTTGATGGCTTGGTGGCACAACTTTTAATTCAACGTGGGATTACAAATTATGCTGAGGCCAAGAAATTCTTTCGGCCAGAATTATCCCATTTACATGACCCTTTCTTAATGAAAGATATGGACTTGGCCGTTTTCCGAATTGAAAAGGCCATAGCCGATAATGAAAACATTTTGGTTTATGGCGATTACGATGTTGATGGTACCACGTCGGTTGCCTTGGTTTCATCCTATTTGTTGCAGCATTATCCTAACGTTGCCACTTATATTCCTGACAGATATGACGAGGGGTATGGAGTTTCGTTTAAAGGAATTGATTTTGCGGAGGACAATGGATTTTCATTGATCATTGCTCTTGATTGTGGGGTAAAAGCCATTGAGAAAGTAGCATATGCCAAGGAGAAAGGCATAGATTTTATTATTTGCGATCATCACAGACCTGGAGATCAATTGCCTGACGCCATTGCCCTTTTGGACCCTAAACGGGATGATTGCTCCTATCCCTACGATGAACTTTGTGGTTGTGGAGTGGGGTTTAAATTGGTGCAGGCATTAGCTGTAAATAATGGGGAGACCATTGACGATTTAATTCCATATTTGGACTTGGTAGCCACGGCCATTGGAGCAGATATTGTTCCTATTACCGGTGAGAACCGAGTTCTTGCTTATTTTGGTTTGCAGGTCATCAATGCTCATCCGAGAATCGGATTTAAGGCCATCATAAATCAAATTAAAAAAAAGGAGCTTACCATTACTGATGTGGTATTTATCATTGCCCCACGAATAAATGCGGCAGGTCGTATGAAACATGGTCAGCATGCAGTTAACTTACTGATCGAAACCAATTTTGAACAAGCCGAAGTTATTGCCAAGGAAATAGAACAATTTAATTTTGATAGAAGAAACCTAGATCAGGAAATCACGGCTGAAGCTTTGATTCAGATAACTGAAAACAAGGAGGAAAAACGATTTACCTCAGTAGTTTATAAAGATACTTGGCACAAAGGGGTAATCGGTATTGTTGCATCGCGATTAACGGAGACCTATTATAGACCTACCTTAGTTTTTACTAAAAGCGGAGATAAATTGGCCGCCTCAGCGCGCTCAGTAAAAGATTTTGATGTATATAATGCTTTGCATGCATGCTCTGAGCACATAGAGCAGTTTGGCGGACATAAATATGCTGCGGGATTGACAATGTTACCTGAGCAGTATGAACCTTTTAAGGCACAGTTTGAAAAAGTGGTTTCAGAAACCATTGATCCCAATCTCTTGATTCCGGAAATCAAGGTAGATTGCATGATGCCCTTGGCGTTAGTAACTCCAAAATTACTACGGATTATCAGCCAATTTGGACCCTTTGGACCCGGAAATATGACTCCTGTTTTTATGGCAGAAAATTTAAGGGATACTGGTTATGCCAAAGGAGTTGGTGGGGAAGAAAAACATTTGAAATTATCAGTTGCACAAGATGGTTCACGACCGATAGGCGGCATTGGCTTTAATCTTGGGGATAAGTTGCCCCTTATTAAAAACGGCAGAAATTTCAGCGCCGTTTTTTCTATTGAGGAAAACGAATGGAATGGTAATATAAGTTTGCAATTAAAATTAAGGGATATTAAATAAGCTATTAATATTGACTAAAATGAAAATAGAACATTTGGCGATTTGGGTGAACGACCTAGAATGCATGAGAGCATTTTATGAGACCTATTTTGGTGCCATAGCAGGTGATAAATATCACAATCCATCAAAAAAATTTACATCCTATTTTTTGAGTTTTGAAGATGGTCCTAGATTGGAATTGATGCATAGATCTGATATTGCGCAAAAATTAAATGGCGAAGAGGAACATATTGGCATCATTCATTTTGCCGTTTCTGTCGGATCCAAGGAAAAAGTAGATGAACTTACCGAGCAAATAAGAACTTCAGGAAATAAAATAGTGGGTGAACCAAGAACAACAGGTGATGGCTATTATGAAAGTGTGGTATTAGACCCTGAAAACAATAGGATAGAGATTACGATTTAATCTTCGAACTTTTTTAAGGAAAGCTCTTCACCATTGTACTCACCATAGGTAAAATAGGAAACCCAATCCCCAAGATTTATATACTTTGATTTGTCGTTTAAATCAATTTCCAAGGGTAAATGGCGGTGGCCAAAGACAAAATAATCATGGTGTGCTTGTTCCAATTTACGTTGACAGTATTGCACCAACCATTCTTTTTCCTCCCCTAAAAATTTAATGTCCTCATCACCAGAAATCAATTTATTCTTAAGGGATAGATACTGAGCCAGTTTCACCCCTAAATCAGGATGTAGCCATTTGTAAAACCACTTGGACACAGGATTGGTGAATACTTTTTTCATGCGCTTATAACCCTTGTCACCAGGCCCCAAGCCATCGCCATGACCAATAAAAAATGAAGTTTTATTAAATGTAAATTGTTGGGGTTTATGAAAAACGGGGATATTCAATTCTTCCTCAAAATAGCCATTCATCCATAGGTCATGGTTGCCTACAAAGTAAAAAATGGGGATTCCCGCATCGGTGATTTCTGCAAGCTTGCCTAAAGTTCGGGTAAAGCCTTTAGGTACTACGGTCTTATATTCGAACCAAAAATCGAACAGATCGCCCAGTAGAAAAATTGCGGCCGCATCTTTTTTTACATCATCTAACCAAGCAACGAATTTCTTTTCGCGTTGAGAACTTTTTTCCATGGTAGGAGCTCCCAGATGGTTATCACTGGCAAAATAGACCTTTTTACCTTCTGGAATATTGATGGTTTTCGTCATTAGTGTAAATATAGGAAAAAGGCTTTGTCCATTTAATTATCAGAAGCATACCATTCTGCAAATGAAGTTTGGGTCTCCTGAAGTTTTAAAGAATGAAGTTTTATGTTCTTAGGAAGCCTAGCTTTGATCTTAGCTGCAAAATCAACAACCATATTTTCGCTTGTTGGTTGGTAGTCAGCTAAAATAACCTTGTGATCACGACCCATTAATTCCTTGGCCAATTCTACGTGGGGAGTATTTTTATTGAATACCGTCGCATGATCAAAGGGATTCACGATTTCTTCTTTCACGATTTTCTTTAAATCACCAAAATCGATGACCATACCCAATTTAACATGGGATGCGTCTGTAATTGGGGTTCCGATTACCGTTACGGATAGTTTATAACTGTGCCCGTGTACGTTTCTACATTTACCATCATACCCATATAGGGCGTGGCCTGTTTCAAAAGTAAATTCTTTGGTAATTCGTATATTATTCATGAACCAGAATTAGGTTGCAAAGGTATACATTCTTTAAAATGAAAATAAATAGTATTACCTATAGATTAATTTGGCCCTATGACTGGCTGAGTCCAAGCCATTTCAAAGATTAAACCTTCTATTGGGTTATCCTGTTTTTTGGATGAAGTAATTTTACTGCGCACGAATAACAGGTTCTCAGGCATCTTATATTTGGCTTTCTGTCCTTGTACTGTTTTGAGGATTCGAGTTTCTGTCTCCCCCTTCAAACAACCAATAAAATCAATGGTAAAGATAGTTCCTGGTTCTGTAGCAACTTCAATAAATAGTTGGCTTGAAGTGTTGCTTATCTCTCTAAGTTGAACTCCTGTACTGGCGTAGAATTTCCCATCTTCCAACGCGTTAATCAATGATTTTGAAGAGAGCGTATCGGCCTGAACCATAACCCAACCTCTACCAGCATTACTCCAAGTACTACCCTTTTTATGGTAATGGTGCGAGTCATCAGTCGCTAAACCATACATTATGGGTTTTTTATCTTTTAGATATGAAATATTGATTAAATCCCACATGTTCTCGGTTGATATATGCACTGAATCACCCATGTTATGAACCATTGGGTGTCCGTTGTATACTTCAAAAAAGCGCTCCCCTTTTAGCGAAATCATATCTTCCAAAGCCACTCCATAACCAAAGTTGGGATGGTTAACATGGGGAAACATCGGAGTGCCTGTTTCTTTTCTCTGTTTAAGCACTTGATCTAGATTGTTCTGCAATACCTCTGCTACACTACCACCGCCAGAAGGGGTAATTTTTTGTTCTAAATTGGTAGCGTTCATATGCAAGGGCTTATCCTCAAAGCTATCAGTGATTTCTTCAGATTGGATTGTTAAAAATTTACCTGGTTCCTCAAATTTACTTTTATACTCGGTGTATGTTTTTAGTTTTACCAAGGTTTTGCCTGAATCGATTTTATATTCTACCCATTTAGACCCGTAAGTGTCAAGATACTTTTTGAAAGCATTTTGGTAAATTGAGTCTGCCTTAATTTCAATCCACTTATCTCCTTCTGCCAACGTATTATGATCGGTCAATGATAAAAAATGATATCCTTGGGATTTGTACCAGTCAAGAATAGGTTCAGGGAATTCATCCCCATCGCTCCAATAAGAATGCGTATGAAGGTTTCCTTTGTACCATTTACTTTCTTTAGTAATCGCACTCTTTGAAGCATTTTGTTTGCAGCTCCCAAAAACTATAAGACAGAATAAGACTAAGATTATTTTTTGACTTTTCATTGTATAACAAGATATAATTGAAAAGTACAAAAATTAAAATTATCTCAAGAACAAAGGATTTTTCAAATAATATATTAGGATGTCTTCAACGCACATTGGTCTATTTGTATTTAAACAAGAAGAACACAACTGGTTTAAGTAAATAAAAAGCCTAAACCAGGGGAAATAATCAATTGGAAGCAAAGAAATCATCCCATATTACCGTTTGCCCTGTTTTAGAAGCATGCTTGGCCGCTTCCAAAATTTGCATTACTACCAAATTGTTTTCCAAGGAAGAAAGACCGAAAGAGTCCATTGGCAAATCCTCTTTTATGACTTTGGTGAAATATGCGAAAGGATCATGAACCCCTTTAACCAGTGGGTTGGCCTTTAACGATTTGGGGCCTGCCTTTTCATCTTCCAATAGTTCCATATCCTCCCCATTTTTACATAAGACATAGCCATGTTTTCCATAGACGGTCATATCCTTTCGACTATGCGACCAATTCCAAGAGGCTTGAATTACAACTTGAGTTTTGGGATAGGTCAATATAATGGTAGCATCATCCTCAACATTAGGATATAAGTCTGGTTTAATATGTTGGGTAACACAAGAAACAGTGAGTGGAGTTTCTCCCTTCATAAACCAAGTGGCCAAATTGGCCCCATAGCAACCAAAATCTGTTAGTGCACCAGCACCGTTTAATTTTGGATCGGTCAACCATGCAAGGAATTCTTTGCCACAGCCAATTTCAATAGGTCCAGGATGCCCTGTATTAAACACAATTTTGCTTATGTCCCCTATTTTTTCTTCTTTATGAACTATATCAAAGGCTTTATAATTACTACCATACCAAGAGGTTTCGTAGTTGGTCATTAATTGAACATTGTGTTTCTTTGCCAAGGCAACCATTTTTTCTGCATGATCCAGGTTTACAGCTAATGGCTTTTCAACCATAATGTGGATACCTTTGGGAGCAAAATATTCAACAACTTCTAAATGCCCATAGATATCGTTAAATGCCATAACAGCTTCCGGTTGAACAGCCTCCATCATTTCTTCCATGGAATTAAAAACGATATCCATGGAATACCCATACCTCTTACTATATCTTTTGGCTAATTCACTATTGGGCTCAACAATACCTACTATTTCAATATCACCGAAATTTTCCCTTCTCCAAACCCAATGTACATGATCGTGGGTCAAACCAATAATCGCTGCGCGTAAAGGTTCACCTTGATACCTATATTTGTGTTCATTTGAATTTGCTTCAACAGTTTCTTTGGATTGCAAATTTTTCTCTTTTTTATTCTGGGATTCACAGCTTAACAAAGTAAAGATGAGAAATAACAATAAATATGGGGAGGTTCTTGGAAAGCTCATTTTATTTGAGTTCTAGATTTACCCAAATATACTGAAGTAATTCGGTAATTTTTTCTATTCCAAAGAATATCAACCTTGAAGAAATAAGGAGAACTAAGGTTTATACTATAAAAGTATATATACTCGGTAAATTCAGGGAACTACCTTTTGAATTTTCGTCTTGCACGTATACGATTTGCAAGGTAAGCTACTAGCGCAAAAAGTGCCAGAAAAGGAAAAATCAGGTCGCTGTTCAAAAAATTTAGAATATCCATGTTAGTCAGTTAAATAAGTAAAACGAATTCTAAAAGGGAATATTATTTTTTGAATTTAGAAAGCGCATTTCTTGTGAATTCAGAAAGTACCAAAGCACCTGTTATCGCTGCTCGCTCAGAGAGTAACTGATCCCAGTTTTCAGTACCTTCCCAAAGCACTTTTTTCCATTCGTATAATGCATCCGGATTATAGGTTGACAGTTTTTGGGCAAAAAAATCGAGCTCCTTATCCAATTCTTTCAGCGAACTGAAAACCTTGGCAAAAAGTCCTTTTTCCTTGGCCCAGTAGGCATTTTTCCATTCGGTGGGAGCGAGCGACAATTCAGCTAGGGCCGCCTTTCCTATTTTGCGTTCAACTACGGGAGCAATGACCAAAGGAGCAATTCCGATTGATAATTCTGAAAGACGAATAGCTGCATTCTCAGAAGCAAAAACATAATCGCAAGCCGCTGCAAGACCAACGCCACCACCAACGGTTTTCCCTTGAACACGACCTACAATGATTTTTTTACAATTGCGCATAGCGTTTATGACATTGGCGAAACCACTGAAAAACACTTTGCCCTCATCAAGATTTGTAATGGCCATTAGTTCATCGAAAGATGCCCCACCGCAGAATGCCCTATCTCCCTCAGACTTTAAAACGATAACTGAGATTGCTTGGTTGTCTGAAAGTTTATTCAATTCATCTGTTAAGCGATCTAAAAGCTCGGCTACAAATGAATTACTTGCCGGATGACCAAATTCAATTGTCGCAACGCTGTTTTCTATCTTGGTGTAAAGGCTTCCATTTTCTCTGTTAGTGCCCATAAATTGTAGTTTTAATCAAAATTAAGCGTTTTGTAATAAGGGACGAAATTTTCTCCTGAACTTCCAAACAAGTGCACCACCGCGAATTGCCATCCAAACCGTAAGTGCTATCCATATTCCGTATAACCCCCAATTTAAATATTTGGTTAAAAACAGGGTTGGGATAAAGCCTAGAAAGGTCGCTGTAAGTAGCAAATTCCTTAGATATTTCATTTCACCCATACCTTTGAAAAGGCCATCAAAAACAAATGCAACCGTATTCATGGGGAGCCCTAAAATCAAAATAAAGAATATCGCATAAAATGTTTCAAGAACCTCAATTTCGTTTGAAAAAATACCGCCAATGGGTTTATAGAACACAAAACCTGCTACCATTAAAGCAATACTGACCACTCCACCATATAGCATGATCTTTTTGGTCAATCTCCAAAGGCCATTATAGTCTTTTGCTCCCAGTAATCTCCCGCCCATAATATTTCCTGCCGCACCGTAGCCATCAATAAAAAATGCGGCAAAGAGCCAAAGGTTTATTGCAATAGTATGTGCTCCTATATACTTGTCCCCCAAAGCCGTTGCCTCTCTTACAGCAAGAATAAGGGCAACATTCAATGCAACGGCACGAACAAATAGGTTAAGGCTCATGCCTATTAACCTATTTAATTCTTGATGTAACGGAAAACGTATCTTAAGGCTTATATCGGTTTTGGTCATTAAAAGTATAAATGCCATTATCGCCATAATGCCTTGGGCGATCAAACTGGCCCATGCCGCACCCTCCAAATACATGGCATCTATGAAACCATCAACACCATACACCAAGAGAAAATCCAGACCAATATTCAAGACGGCTCCTACAATGGCTATAAGCATAGGATAATAGGTATTCTGTAATCCTCTGAAAATACCCATGACAGCAAAAACAAATAAGGTCAGGGGGAAACCCCAAACACGAATGGAATAGTACGAAATGCAATACTCTAAAATCTTTCCGGAAGCATTCAATAATTCAAAAATCTCTTCAACAATAAAGATGGTTGAAAGTAGGACAACAATGCTCAGTAGTATGTTTAGAAATATGGCCTGAGCGGGCAATGATTTAACTTCTTCTAATTTACCAGCACCTAAATACTGAGCTATTATGGCAGATATTGCACTGCGTGTTTGGCCCAAAACCCAAATCAACATAGACAAAAAAGAGCCGACAATCCCGGCCGCAGCCAGTGATTCCAAACCATCGACCGGAATATTTCCTACAATTGCAGTATCGGTAATCGATAGTATGGGTTCGGCTATCCCCGCAATAGTTGCCGGAATTGCCAGATTGTTTATTGTTTTAAAACTTACAGCGGTTTTCAAAGTTATAATTCTGGTTTAGAACACCATTTCATAACAATGAAAAGGATGTTCACTTTGTTTGGGAAAATAAATATCACCTAGTTTGTGATATCCTCGGGTTTCATAAAATTTTTGATTGCGTTTGTTTTGGCTAAAAGTATCTAACCGAACTGATACAAAATTATGTTTCTTGGCATAGTTTTCGGCAAAATCCATCAATTTTTGTGCATATCCTTTGCCTTGTTGATTCGGATGAACCGATAATCTATGTATGTAGACATTTTTAGTGTTTGCAGTAAGCCATTGAATAGGAATGTATTCTTCATCCATTAAAGACGTAATAACTATAGTGCCGATTATTTCATGATTCTTTTTCAAAACAAATAAGTCCGATCGTTCAATGTCGTTTTCAAAGGCATTTTTGGATGGATAATGCTCGTTCCATTGGTATATTCCGTTTTTAGCCATATTTGCTCCGCAGGCCTTGGTAAGGTTTAGAATCTCACTAATTTCCGATATCTTTGCACGACGAATCATGAATAGGATTCAATTTAATTGTAAATTTAAAGTATTAATAAATAATTACTCATATGATCAATATCCTTGTTCCCATAGGCACTTCGCCCAACGCAAATGAAACTTTGCAATATGCTGTTGATTTTGCAGCTGATTTTTCTGCAAGCATTTTTGTTATGGAAGTTTTTAGTTTTAGTGGAAAAGCCGGAAGTCTTGCCAATATTTCAGATAAGATAGCCAAGAGTGGTAAGGAACGGTTAAAAGGAGTTATAAATCAGGTTGATTCCAAGAATATTGATATAAAAATCGCAACTTATAATGGAGAGTTGGCTGACGGAATTAAAGAAATTGACAAAGAACTAGGCATAGACTTCATAATTCTTGCCCCAAGAAGCAATGATATTAACGAAGAGCTTTATTTAGGCCATACCTCTGGTAGGATAATTAAACAGACTGACATTCCTGCATTATTAGTACCCAAAGGCACCAAATACAAACCTTATAAAACTATATTGACCGCTTTTAAGTCGGGCATTTTGAGGAGAAATCGCATTTTGGATCCTTTAGTGGCAATTTATAAGAAGCATAATTCAAAAGTTGAACTTCTTTTGGTAAAAACCCCTGGATATACTGATGATGACCTTGAAGTAAATATGAGCTTGATAGATATTAGTTCCCATCTTACAATAACCGAAAACGTTAGTACGTACTTAGGAGTTTTGGAACATTTTCAAAAACAACATCCAGACTTGCTTTGTGTTTTTAGGAGAAAAAGAGGATTCTTTAAAAAATTGTGGGAAAAGAGTACCATACTAAAATCTGAGTTCTACGTTCCAATTCCTGTTTTGGTATTGAGTGTGAGTAAAGAATAAAAAGTTACTTAACGATCCAAGGTTTTTGGAACTTATCCGTGAAATGAATTTACCAGATCCCGCCCCTTTGGTTTACGATCCCGATATATAACAGGTTGCTTCGAAGTACTTTCTATTAAGTAAACCTTAAACTAAAAAGTCCAACCTATTTTCATACGTTGGATTTCTTGTTATGTGCTTCCATCAGGGCGCGTATCGGGAAAATAACTTCCAATCATCTTACGCCTTGGCCATTTTCAAAAGACGGCCTCTCAACAATCACTAGCCGTACATCCGATAAAATTACCCGTTCATCGTACTTTAATTAGCAGAGATACCTTTTTCAGTATTTTGTAAGGTGCATGGAACGACTTCTACTATTGATTACATTCATATTTTATAAAGTTGACGAAAATTTCGAGGAGCTTTACAGGGATGAGGATTTCTACATTCAGGTTTTTTGGTGGTGCATACCCTTAATTGTGATAAGTATGATTTTTGGAAGGGTCATTTATCTTACATTGAAAAAGAGGTCAAAGACTCCCTAGTTGGGATCTGCTGCTTCCACAAATTATAATAGTGTCCTTTTTTAGTAAATAACTTATCATGTGAGCCTTCTTCCAAAACTTTTCCTTTATCAAGTACTACAATTTTATCAGCATTCATAATTGTGCTTAACCGATGTGCGATTATTATTATCGTCTTATTATTTTCTCTTAGATTGTTAACTGTTTTTTGAATATAATTCTCTGAGGAGCTGTCTAATGATGAAGTTGCCTCGTCCAATACTAAAATCTCTGGCTTTATGTACAATCCTCTGGCAATACCAATCCGTTGTTTTTGCCCTCCAGATAATGTAGCTCCATTTTCTCCTAAATAAGTACCGAAGCCATTTGGCAAGTTCTCTACAAATTCCAATATGCCTATCGCCTTGCAAATATGGGTAATACGCTCCATATCAGGAGCAAATTCCCCTATGGCGATATTTTCAATTATATTGCCAGCGAATAAATCAATTTTTTGAGGAACCACACTTACCAAATCTCTAAGACTTCTATTGTCTATATATTTTAAATCATAATCTCCGATAAGAATATTTCCTTTTTGAATAGGATAGATATTTTGAAGAAGAGACATTAATGTGGATTTACCAGACCCGCTCTCCCCAATAATTGCTGTAATTTTACCTTTAGGAATATTCAAATTAAAGTCTTTAAATACTTCTACCCGAGTACCATACCTGAAGTCAACATTCTTGAATTCGATGTTAGAAATATTTTTTTTCTTTAATACTATTTTATTTTCTGAGTCTTCGCGTTCTAAGTCCATTATTTCAAATAAACGATCTGCAGCGATTAAAGCATTTTGTATTTGTTTGTTTGCGCCAATTAGGCTAGCCACTGGACCTGTAAAATATCCTAGAATAGCATAAAATGACATTAATTCTCCTGGAGTAATTTCCCTGTCAATTACAAAATACGAGCCAGACCATAATAAAATGATGGTGAATAATCGTGAAACAAATCCGCTACTCGTCCCGGAAAAAATACTGTTTAAGGCAGATTGATATCCTGTTTTCAATAGATCAATGAATCGAGTTTCTGTTTTTATGTTTGCAAAATCCTCCAAACCAAAACGTTTTATAGTGCTAACGGAATTTAATGATTCTACTAATTGACTTTCGAGATCGGCTGATTTCTCCATTATTTTTCGTTCAGTCTTCTTATTTAATTTATTTACGATGAAGTATATAACCAAATACAATGGAATGACCGATAACATTATTAAAGCAAGTTTCCAATAATAAGAGAACATTAATGCAAATGAAAAAACGATAATCAAAACATTGACAGTAAGACTCAGGGATACTCCATTAATAAACGTTCTTATTTTAACTGCGTCGTTAATACGTGAAATGATCTCTCCTACTCGCATCGTGTCAAAAAATTGTTGAGGCAACTTCAAAAGATGTTTGTAGTATCCTAGAATAAGACGGACATCAATTTGTTGACCCGATTTTATGAGGAAAATATCTTTATATACTCCTATAACGATTTGTAACACCAATAACACCAACATGATTACCCCAAGCAGGTTCAATAACTTGGTATTGCCGCCCACTAAAACAAAATCCGTTATTTTTTGAACGTAAATTGCAGTTGAAAAACCCAATAAGGTATAAACTACAGCTCCGACCAAAGCCTGTAGTAAAACGAATTTGTGAGGCTTGAGCAAAAACCAAAAGCGTTTATAGACTGAAACTTTTTCATTGCCGGTGGCAAACTCTTCTTTTGGTAGTAAGAGGACCAAAACTCCAGTCCATTCTTTTTTAAATTCTTCGTGGGGTTTTTTGTGAATCTTACCATCGCCGGGATCCATTATCTTGATATGGGTCTTTGTCACTTCATAGATGACTACATAATGTTGTAATTTTTGGTTAACGATAACATGGGCAATACTTGGTTTTGGAATTTTGAAAAGACTATCAAAATCACCACGGACACCCTTGGCTTCAAAACCTAATTTCTCAGCGGCCTCTAAAAGGCCTAGGACATTGGTGCCCTTTTTATCGGTACCTGCATATTGCCGAATACGCGCAATAGGAATCTGAAGATCATAATGTGCTGCTATTGAGGCTAGGCAGGCCGCCCCGCAGTCGGTAATGTCGTGTTGTTTAATCGTAATCTTTGCCATAATATTCACATATATGGTAGCAAGGTAGAAGGCGAAACTGCAAAAAGTTTGCAGAAAAATAGTTTGTGAATAAAGAAATATTGTGAAGCCTGGGCATCCCCAGAGACTAATTTTGAGATATTACTAAACTGAAAAAAGGTGTATTAAAAAAAATGTTGAGGCTTCAATTTTAGGGTATAATTGCGAATAAGAATAAAGCATTTGAACGATTCTAAGAATGATATGATTTTATTTCTTCTTGTTGATAAAGAAGGACCATAATAAAATGATTAAAAATACTTGAATTATTATAGAAAAAATGGACCCTTCAAAACCAAAATCTCCACCGTTAATGATGTTTTCTTCAATCATATCGAATTCTATTAAGGAATAGGAATTCTGACCACTTACATTAAATCCAAATAATGACTGAAAAAAATTCCAACTAAAATGCAATGAAATGGGAAACCAAAGATTTTTAGTGAAAATGTAAGGCAACCCGAGTAATACTCCTGCTAGGAATAGATTCGTAAAACTTATCCAGGTAATATGGGGATTCCATGCATGCATAAATGAAAATATTCCAGCGGATACAATTAATGCAACATGTTTATTTGTTGAATCCATCAAATTACGTAGAACATACCCCCTTAGAAGCGTTTCTTCGGTAATTGCCACGAGAAGAAATAAAATAGATGATAATACAAATTCATCTAATAATAAGTTTATTTTGGAAAATCTAATTTGCTTGAAAAGGATTAACGTTAAATATGCTATGCCCATAGTCAAAAATCCAGCTAAGAAGCCCACTAAAATGTCTTTTCTATGATTGTGATAATGAAAACCTAGATTTATGAAAGGCTCTTTATCAATCGATTTCATAAACCAATAAATAACTAGAAAAGTTCCTATAAGCCCCCAAAAGGAAATTAGTATACTTTGCTCAGTTGTTTCTTTAGCAAATTCAATCATTAAATTTATTCCAACAAGATAAGCTCCAAAAAATTGAAAAACCCCTACAATTAATATGTAAGGTATTATAAACAAGAGTAACCGTCTCCAACCCTTTGTCTTTCGATTCTGGTTCTTTTTTGAATAATATTGTTCTGACCCTATCATTATTAATTCCAATTTATGAAATTATTAGTATAACCGTCTAGACCGTATATTTACGGAACTTCTCATATAAAATAATCTAAAGTATTAGTTTTATAATGACTGCTAATACTTTCCGAACTGGAAATTACGATTTTATAAAAAAAGGGTGCAATCGCACCCAATTCTATTAACTTCCAATAATTTGCACTACTTTTTAGAAAATTCCTTTTTTGAGACCTTCTTTAAATCCTTTTATAAAATCATCCTTTTCTTCGACTACTATTTTATAAAGATCATATAGCAGACCTCCGCCATTAATTTTGGCAGCATCCTTTTTATCAATTTCTATAATTTTGTTTTTCATGATTTATTATTTTTAGTTATTATTATTTTGTTCCGAAATACACTGCTGCATCAACTTGTATTTGTGCAGCCCCGTACGGACCGGCGTACCTCAATGCTGATCCAAAGAATTTTCCAACAGCCTTTCCAAGCCATGAGCCACCATTAATTGATTCTGCTGAAGAATAACCTAGTTCCTCAACTTGAAAGCCATTTAAATTTTTCATTTTAATTATTTTTATATTAAACATCTTAATTAAGAAATCAAATGTTAGAATTATTACTCTGCTTGAGAAGCGGCATAATCAAGAGTCATATAAATTTGTCCAGCAGGACCTGAATACCTGACCATTGCCCCTACCATTTTCCCAACGGCCACTCCAAGCCATGAGCCGCCATTGATTGATTCTGATGAAGAATAACTTAATTCCTCAACTTTAATACTTTTTAAATTTTTCATTTTAGATTTGTTTTAATTTAACATTTATTTAAAAAACCATTTATTGCGCATCTAAATGATTTATAAGTCTAATATAGCAGAGCACACTGCATAAACCTTGCAGAGATGTATCTTTTAAGTTAATGTGGAGACAAGAGAATTATTGCATGTCATAAATGAGGCTTTATTTTTAATAAAATAGCTTCCTCCAAAAATTTGAGTAATTTCATTATTACTCATCACTGAGACAGAGATATTAACCTCTAGCCTAAAATCTTCATAGTAGTAATATGTTTTTCTTCCTCTATCGTAACAAATTGAAGCTCTATAATCTTTTAACTGTTCTATTAAATTATACACTAGCCTCTCACTAACATGTAACTTTCTTGCCAATTCAGAGGGTGATCCCGTGCGTTCAATTTTGATTAATTGATGAATTTGTTGCAGTCGTTCTAAGTTCTTTATTGTCTTCATTTGTGTTTGATTTAGTTTTTAAGTTCTGCTAATTCATTTTGCCTAGGATTTAGCCAATCATCTACATTATCATAAAGTAAGTCATATAAGGAGCGTTCAGTAAGCTCAAAATTGGCGTTTAATGTCATCCCCTTTTTCAAATTTCCTTGAAAACCATTCTTTAGCTCTAGATATTTTTGGTCCATTTTACAACGAATCTTGAATACTGGTGTATTGTTTAATAGTTCAATGTCTCTACCAATCTCTATGATCCTTCCCGTAGCCATGCCCCATTGGTTGTAATTATAGGCATCAATCTGAAAATTGATTTTCGTATCTTTTTTTAAAAGCCCTATATCAGAAGGGTTTACGTAGCATTCAACTAATAGATTAGTATCTGGGGATATTTCTCCAAGAAGAGTACCATGTGTTATGAAACTTCCTAATTCTTGAGATTTCACATTTAATAAAGTGCCATTCACAGGGGCCGTTACAAGAAATTGAGTTTTTGATTTTAGCAACTGATCTTCCTGACTTTTGACTTCTTTTAACCGATTTTGATATTGCGTAAAATCAACCTGCCAGATATTGAGTTGTTGCTTTTTGTATTGATTAATATCACTTTGTGCAATAACATATTCAAACTTTTTGTTTTCAAATTCGGACATAGAAATCACACTCTTTTCATATAAAATCTCATGCCTATTAAAATCTCTTTTAACTTTCTGGAACCTAACACCCAGTTCTCTCAGCTTCTGCGAATATTGCAAAAATGCTCTTTGGTACTTTGAGGACCTTAGATCATTTAGTTTGAGTGATTTTCTTTCCAATAGAAGGGTGAGGTCATCAAGAAATTGTTTAGCTTCTTCTTGTTGATAATTTGATAAATCAATACGGTCATCTATTCCATTGTTGTCTATCACCA
>CAZYQR010000004.1:0-26786 GCA_964649755.1 uncultured Maribacter sp.
GCCTTTACGGTTGCCCCTAATTTATCTATAAACAATTCACGCCTGTGATCTGTAAGCGAATGTATGGCTACAATAACATCGGGCCTTGCTTCAGCTATTTCATCCAAATAGATGATCGCACCTTCTTTAACTGCCATGGTCAAAGGTCCATCCATCCAAACAGTTTCAGCTCCTTTAATTATAAAACGCCCGATTAAATCTGTAGAAGATGTTTCTTCATGACAAGAAATGGTAATCAATCTCTTGTCCAGTTCATGGGCCATATACTCAATAAACCGAGATTTACCTGTACCCGTGGGACCTTTCAGCAAAAAAGGAATCTTACTTTTATAAGCGTGTTCAAATACCTCAACTTCTTTGCCTATGGTATGATAATATGGTGCTTCTATCACTTGATTTTAGTTTGCTTGTGATGAATAAGAAAATAATTTTTTCATAATCTACAATTTAAAATAACTTTTGAATAGGTTTATATTGATTGCTCCAATTGTATGGCCTTGGGGAAAAGAATATTATTCTCCAAATGAATGTGTTGGTGCAGGTCTTGCTCAAATTCCTCTAACTTTGCATAAAGTGCCCTGAACGTGTTGCAAGCTTCAGAAGGTGGTGTATAGTTATTGCTCAATATTGCAATTTCCTTAAAAACGTCCCCAGCATTTTCATGTTCTTGAAACATCATTTGAATTGGGTTATTTACCGTTCCAAAATGAGGCAAGTCGGGTTTTTGACCTTCTTTTATGGCCTTGAACATCTGTTTTACGTAAGGAAAAAGAATCACCTCTTCTTTTTTCATATGGGATTCAAGTTCCTTTGAAACATCCTCAACGAGAGCGTTTATTTTAATCACTTCCTCATAATGGTGCCCATGTACATGTGCCACCTTGTTCGCATATGCCAATAACAACGGAATGCTTTCCGCGACATATGAATGGTGTATATTTATTATATGGTCGATTAAAAAATCCAGATCCCATTCATCATAGTTATAGGCTCTGCTTGGGCTATCGTCAATAGCTTCAATCTCTTTCCTTAAAATAGTGTAATCCACACCATTTTTAGAACAGGCCTTTTCTACTGTAATGCCACCTCCACAACAAAAATCAATACCATGCTTTTTAAAGACATGTGCCGATTTAATATTTTGAACAACAATTTCTGCTACTGTATTCTCTTCTGTGATATTCATATTTTTTTATCTTACTAATTCGATTATATGGGCAACGGTCTCTTTATTATCAACACCTAAACCCTCTTGTTGATGTACCAATTCCCCATTAGGGTTAAATACACTTATGATATTTGAATGTGAAAAATCCATTGGGGAAATTTGTTTGTATTTAACTGCCAATACATTGGCAAACTCCCTAACACCACTAATTGATCCCTGAAGAAAAGTCCATTGTTCACCGTCCATTTGATTTTCAATTGCAAATTCCTTTAGTCTTGCAGGGGTATCGGTTTCTGGATCTATGCTGATTAAAACATATTGTAAATCTTCTTTTTTATTTTCGGGTATTTGCTTCTCTATATTACGCATATCGGCAATAAGTCTTGGGCAAGCAGCCTTACAGGTTGTATAAATCATTACCATAACCAATGGTTTTCCTTTCAAGGCTTTTAATTCAATAATTTCACCCTCTTCAGTGTTCCATTTAGAGGTTAAATTGAATATTGATTCTTCTGAAATTTCATCTGTGTTGGCAATTACTGTCTTGCTTTCCAATAAGGCCAAATCCATTTTACAAACGGGGCAACTACCTTGGGAATCATAGGTCTTATCGCCCTCACACTCCATAGGGCATTGATAAGCAACTTGATCTTTGTTTGTTTTTTTTGTATTGCATGATGCATACGATATACACGCTACAAAAAGAAATAATATAGATTTAGAGAGTTTCATTTTATTTATAATTGGTTGTTATCCTTCACGCATCTAAAACCTAAGTTTTTCATAGTATACTTGGCTTTAACACTGCCTCTAATTGCATACCTCATAAATGCTGCGTAATTCATAAGATCGGTTGCGCCAATTGCTGCACTTCCACAGAACAGATTACTATCATTGTCAACATCTTTTCGTGACTCTCCCGAAACTAAAACTGAATTGAAATCCAAAGTCCATTCCCAGACTAGACCATGTAAATCATATACTCCCCAATAGTTCTTAAAAGTTGACCCTATTTCATTGTTAAAGGTTTTTGGTTTTTCGTACCACGAAAGTATATACTCATTATAATCTTTTAACGTACGGGCATCTGGTAACTGCTCATTTGACATGGCTACATATTCCCACTCGTCTACTGTCGGCAATCTTTTACCTTTGCAGTCGCAATAGTCATTTGCCACAAACCATGAGATATTAGTTATTGGAGCATTAAGGGATTGGTTCACACCGAGTTCTGTATCAGATGACCAACCCATTAAGTAACTATCATCGGCAAAAAGTCTTTTCACTTTAGATCTTTTCCATTTCGGCCTGTCCTTTAAAAATTGTTGAAACTCTTGATTAGTGACAGGATATACATCCATATAAAAATCAGCAATGGTCACTTTCAAAGAATCCCTTCCATATAAAGGAATATAAGTTCCTCCTTTTATTGAGACCATTTTAGACTGACAATTTGCATTGGTTGCCCAAAAAAACAGTATACAAATTGTCAGTTTTAAAATGTTCTTCATTGAAGTTATTTATTAATGAGCGTTCCTTCTTTGGGAAACCGCTGATGTTGATACATTTGTCTTGTTATTTCCCCAAGAATTATATACATATGTTAAAACATCTGCAACTTCATTATCAGATAAGGTTTGCTTGGTCATTATACTATTATAAGTGGCTCCATTAACAGTAATTTCCCCAGTTTTACCATGCAAAACAATATCAATAGCTCTATTAACATCTGCATTTAAATAATCTGATTTTGCCAAAGGAGGGAATGCATTCGCGATACCTTCGCCGTTGGCTTGGTGACATGCAAAACAAGTGTTCGTATAAAGTTGCTTCCCAGATGCAATCTTTTGTGCAACTGTTTTATTTTTAACCGCTACTTCTTTTGTTCCATCATTTGGCATGGTTTGGATCGTTCCTCCTTCAGGATTGTAAATTCCGTCTTGCATAACTCCTGAATACAATTTCTTGTCTTCCTCTCCTTGTACTTTAAGCATTCCTAAAGCGCCCTTATTAAACGCTCTAAATATGGAGTGATCCACTAAAATAAATGTTCCAGGAACATCCACTCTAAACTCAACAATAGCTGCACCTCCAGCAGGTACTAAAGTCGTTTGAACGTTTTCATTAATAGTAGATCCACCTTCTACATGAACTTTGTCAAAAATCTCACCAATTACATGGAAAGACGATACTAAATTAGGGCCTCCATTACCAACATATAAACGTACTGTTTCGCCTACATTAGCAGTAATGGCATTATCTCCTGTTAAAGCCCCAACTTTACCATTGAACACAACATAATCAGCATCTTCATCAACTGCTTTTTGCATATCAAATGGCTGTGTTCCTGGCTCACCATATTCACCTTTCGTATAGAAATCACCTTGCATAATATAATACTCCTTATCTACTTCAGGTAATCCTCCTTCTGGTTCAACCAAAATTAAACCATACATGCCATTGGCAATATGCATCCCGACGGGAGCCGTTGCACAGTGATACACATACAATCCAGGATTTAAAGTCTTAAACGAAAATGTTTTTTCATGCCCTGGTGCAACAAATGAAGAAGTTGCTCCCCCACCCGGCCCTGTAACTGCATGTAAATCAATATTATGCGGTAATTTATTGTCAGGATGGTTAGATAATGTAAATTCAACCTCATCACCTACTCTGGTACGAATAAAACTTCCGGGTACAGAGCCTCCAAAGGTCCAATAAACATATTTTACGCCATCAGTCATGGTACCTACTTCCTCTAGTATCTCCATGTTTACCAAAAGTTTTTTCGCAGGCCTATCCCCTACTGGCTCAGGCACTAGAGGCGGTGCTGTTAACTCCGCTTTCATAGTTCCCTTAATAGCTATTGTAGAAGCATCCTTTATAGCCTTAGCTTCAGGGACACTTTCACTGCAACTAGCTATTAACAGAGTACCCATTAGGGCAATACTCGCCCTATGGAAAATTGAATTCAAATTTCTCATACTTAATTGATTTATTGGTTGTTGTTTATTACTGCGTTGATCTTATTGATTCACTTCCAAAGCCTCGTCCGAAGGCCTGCCGTGCTTATAAAAATCAACGACATACATTATGATACCAGTAGTGAATATTGTTGCACACAATATCAGTACAACAAAATGCACACTAGTCTCTTTTTGAACTTCCATGAAATCCATACCTAGTTTTCGCTCTAAGTACACTTGAACCACCCCGGCAACACCAAAGGCAACGGTCATACCGATCATACCAATGTTAGAAAGCCAAAATGCCGCTCTACCTGTAGAGCTCGTGTATAATTTTCTACCTGTCATATTAGGCAGACTATAACTTATGATTGCCAATACAATCATACCATAAGCACCCCAGAATGCCAAATGCGCATGCATTGCAGTCACCAAAGTACCGTGCGTATATAAATTGGTTTGTGGTAAAGTGTGTGCAAACCCTAAAAGACCAGCTCCAACAAAAGAAACAATGGCAGCCCCTAATGTCCAGTACAAAGCCAATTTATTTGGATGTTTTTTCTCCCCTTTTCTGTACATATTCACTGCGAATAAAGCCATGGCCAAGAATGCCAATGGTTCCAAGGCTGAAAATATTCCACCAACGATTAACCAAATTTTGTTTACACCAATGTAATAGTAATGGTGTCCTGTACCCAAGACTCCTGAAAGGAATGTAAGGCCTACAATTACATAAAGCCATTTTTCAATAACCTCTCTATCAACACCTGTTAACTTAATCAATAGGAAAGATAAAATACCTCCCATAATCAACTCCCAAACACCTTCTACCCATAGGTGAACAACCCACCAGCGGAAAAAAGAATCGGTTACTTGACTGTCAAAAGGCAACATACCAGGTAAATACAATAATGCTGCGAACAAAAGTCCCATGGACAGCACCAAAGCTGTTGTGGTTCGCCGTTTACCTTTGAACAAGGTGACCAGAATCAACCCCAGAAACAGTAACACATTAATTACCAACAAGTAATCCAATGGTCTTGGAATTTCCAAGAATTTTCTACCTTCCCAATAATTAAAATGATAACCAACAATAGCAGCCACTCCAACAAGGGCTAAACTGATTAATTGTACATAAGCTAGTTTCACGTTTACCAACTCGCGCTGGGCCTCTTCAGGAATTATATAATATGCTGCCCCCATAAAACCAGAGAGCAACCAAACTACCAATAAATTAGTATGTACTGCCCGCGCAGTGTTAAAGGGAATAATTTCGTGTAAATTATCAAAGCCTATTCGGGCAAAGCCCATTACAAAGCCATAGACCAATTGCAATACCAATAAAAGCATCGATAATGCAAAGAACCAATAGGCTACTTTTTGTGATTTATATTTCATGATTATTTGGTTTAGTTGTTATTTTCCTCTTTAGCTAATGGTGATACAATTCTTTCAAATCCATTCAAATCAATTTCACCGATCCACTTGAAAAATTCAACCATGTCAGCTGCTTCTTGTTCGGTCATTTCATAGGCGACCATTTTTCTACCGTTGGGTTGCCAGGGAACTGGAGACATTAAAATGCTTTTTATTACTTCTTCTCCTTGTCCATCGTACTTCATATTCAAACGATCTACTACTTTGGTAAGCTCAGGTGCGTAATACGCCCCTTCGCCGAGAATGGTATGACAACCCATACAATTATTGGATTCCCATATTTTTTTTCCTCTAACCACGGCCTCAGTTATGTTCTCGTGATTGGTCTGATCATTTTCTACGCTAAAGGAATACACGGTAAGCCCAATAAAAATGAGAAAGGTTACCAATGTTCCTCCCAGAAAGAAAGCTCTTGCTTGTTTTTTGGATAACATGTTTAGTTGATTTTAAAAGGTTTTACATAAAAAAAATTAAAGATGTTTTTGTCTTTAATTGTGACAAATCTAATAATAATTGAGGAGCTAAATACATGATAAATGTCAGTTTTTTTACAAAAAGATGATAATAGTTTTGTGGCGTGAAAAAATGCAGTCTTATTATTTCAATTTTATTCTTGGTCATTACTTTGGCTAATAGCTTAAAGATTGCAGGAACCATAGGATATTACGCTTTGTTTACTGAAGATTTCGTAGAGCGTTTTTGTGAAAACAAAGACAAACCAAAACTGCAATGCGACGGGAAATGTGCACTGTCAAAAATACTTCTGCAAGAATCAAGTGATGATACACCCCCTATTAATCTTGATCTTTTAAAAACAGAAACCGTTTTGTTTTTGGAATCAAGTATGCAAATTGATTTTTCAGTAAAAACAGATAAATCTTTTACTATCGACGAATACGCCAATCTGTATTGTTTTAGTCTGGTTCTAAAAGAAATACAACCACCCCAAATTTAGAAGCCCTTCCATTTTTTCGCTGAATCATTCCAATCTTAAGGTTCAGCCCTATTTCTACGTATAATTTAAAGATTCAATAATGAATTTAAAACACCTATTGGTGGCTGTTGGCATATTAGCCAGTCACTACTCAAATGCGCAAAATTTCAGAGGTCAAGTTTTAGACCAACAAAATAATACTCCCGTCCAAGAAGCCCATATATATGTAAATACCAAAGTAATTACATATTCAGATGTTGATGGATATTTTGAATTGAATATTCCTGAAAACGGGGTAAACCTTACTGTTTCTTACCTAGGTTTTAAAACCATCAAAAAATTCGTTAAACCCCAAGAAACAAGAGTTTCCTTTTTACTTGAAGAGGCACCTATAACTATTTCAGGTGTTATGGTAACCGGTGATTCAAAAACCGATCCGGTTTTTACTGTCGAGACCAACGACTATGTAAAAAAGATCGTGCAACCAAGAAACGTTGCAGACCTTTTTAGTGATGTTAATGGGTTCTCACTGATCAAACGTGGTAATTATGCCAATGACCCTAGTTTTAGGGCTTCACATTATGAACAATTGAATGTTCAGTTTGATGGCGGAACCAAGGCCATGCATGCCTGTCCCAACAGAATGGACCCCATTACCACGCATGTTATACCAGAGGAAATTGAAAAAATAGAAATAATAAAAGGCCCTTATACAGTGCGTTATGGCGCTACCTTTGGTGGCATCGTAAATATGGTGACCCAAGTTCCGGACGCCAGTGATTATGGGTTAAGTGGTAGCGTTCATGCAGGATACGAAAGTAACGGTGGTTCATTGGTATCTATGGCCCGATTACAACAGGTTACCGAAAAATATGATATTACCGGGAATGTTGGTTTTAGGGATTTCGGTAATTATGAAGATGGTGATGGAACGGAAGTACCCTCCTCTTTTAGAAGTTTGGATTATGGTATTAAAGTAGGTCTTAATTTTACTCCAAACCAGCGCTTACAGGCCCATTGGAGACAATCTTTCGGGAGGGATGTGCTTCACGCAGGATTACCAATGGATACTGATTTAGATGATAGTAGTATTCTTTCTTTGGATTATAAACTTACCGGTTTAAATGGTACGCTTAAGAATGTCGATGCAAAACTATATTATAGTTATGTAGATCACATCATGAGCAATGCCAACAGGCCTAGTTTTATGATGACGGATGCGGTATCTGCCATCAATGCAACTACAGCAGGGGGTAAAATCGAATTCAAGCTAAAACCCAGTGAAAAATTCACCCTCTTTACAGGAATTGATGCCATGCATATCGCCAGAGACGGGGAACGTACCCGACTTGTAAAGCGTAATATGATGGGACCATTACCAACTCCGATGAAGTTTATTGACAAAGTGTGGCAAGACTCCTACATAAATGACATTGGTCTTTTTGCTGAAGGAAAATATCCTTTGACGGAAAACACAGTCCTAACAACCGGATTGCGCTATGATTTGGTATCATCTGAAATAAAGGATCCTGAAGCTGATTTCGCCGCATTATATCCAGATTTGGATAAAAGAACCGAGCATAATATAAGTGGTACTGTTTCCTTCAAATATGCCCCGAACAATCAATTTGTGATGGAGGTCGCTTATGGAAGAGGTGTACGCTCAGCGAACATGACCGAGCGTGTCATAAACCATTTTACCGTGGGACAAGATGCCTACGAATATATTGGCAATCCTAATTTGGACGCAGAAGTCAATAATCAATTTGAAATTGGATTTAAAGGCAAACTTCCTTTTACTGATACTTCTCCTGATCGATTCAATTATAGTTCATCCTTCTACTATTCCTTATATGAAAATTATATCGTAGCGGTAATCGATGAAACCCAAACCCGCAAGTTCATGCCAACACGACAACCTGTGAATCCTAAGGTTTTTAGAAATTTGGATAGGGCCTACAAAACAGGGTTTGAAATATCTGCAGGAGTTGATTTTCTAAACAACTTTAATTTTACCACAGAATTGGCTTATGTATATGCCAAGAACAAGGATTTAAACGAATCCTTGCCCCTTGTACCACCTTTAACTACAAGATTTAAACTTGGTTTTGAGAAAGAGAAGTTTTGGGCAAACGTGCATTATACCTTAACATCAAAACAGGATAATATTTCAGAGTCATTTGGTGAGACTTCAACACCAAGCTATGAAGTAATGGATATTCGATTAGGGGTTGTTCCTATCAAGAATCTAACTTTAGGAATAGCTGTATTAAATGTCTTTGATGAGACTTATCATAACCATTTGAATTTCTCTTTCAACAATCAGGCAGATTTTGGCAGAATACCAATAAATGATCCAGGAAGAAACTTATCTGCCTTTGTGCAATACAAGTTTTAATAAATATTAACGGGGGCGTTTGCCCCCGTTAATTAATTCTTGCCGTCTAGTTTTTGTTTATATGTTATTTGTTAAAAGTATAACTCACACCAAACTGAATCATAGATGTTGTCATATCGTAAGATACCTCACTTCCAGGAATAGCTCCTAATGGATTAGTACTTGCATTCCAAGGTCCATCAGGGAAACCATCCATATTAAAATCTTGATCAGGAGTTGGATTTAATAATTGCCCAGATGTAGCGTCACCACTTGTACCGTAATGATAAACAGCGTCAAGTTTCCAAGTGTCATCTATTACATAACTAAATCCAAATTGGAAGGCATTTTTAATAATAGCTGTTGCAGGAACAGAGAAAAATGCTAAATCTTCATTAATAGGGTTCGAACTATAAGTATAACCAACACGTAAAGGTAATTTATCTACCCCTTTATATTGTAAACCAGCAGAAATAATTGAGATGTTTTCCCATCCAAATCCATTTACTGATCCTGTAGGGAATCCAGTAAAAGGTCCACTTTCAGCTATTGTCCATCCACTTGCCTCAAAACCATCTGTATTTTCATAATCTACCATTCTATAATCTAAAGCTAGATCAAATGCATCATTAGAATACCCTAAACCAAATGATAAAATTGAAGGATAATCCATTTGAAATTTAACAACAGGAGCGGCTGAACCGTCTAAATATTTACTATCGAATTCCAATTCGCTGAATTTTTGAGCGGTTTTGTAAGATGCACCAGCTTTAAAACCAGTTCCTGAGTCAAAGAATAAACCAAATTGCGCACCAAAACCAGTTGTAGACGCATTATCACTAGTTGGATATCCTAAAATTTGACTTGGAGTAGCCAAAGGGTTAGGTGCTAATTCTAAAGCCCCATAATTAAAAGTAGGCTCTATACCTATTGAGAATTGATCAGATAATTCATAGGCCCAAGTAAACCCTATTTGTAATAACATATAATCGGATTCTACATGACCAAATCCCCTAGCTGCTTGTGGATAGTTAATTGGATTTGAACTTTCCATTGGATTGAAACTTCCATTTAACGGGTTATTTGCTTCTTCAGGAAATGTAACTCCAAATCCACTGATTCCAAAAGCAGAGGCACCAAAAGTATGTTTGCTACCTTCCTTTCCCCAAACCATTGCCAATGCTGGCATAGGCGATACACCTCTATCATCTTCTGTTGTTCCACTAACCGCAGGAGCGCCAGGTCCTAACATTCCAGCTGGTAAAGAAGAAGATAATTCAGGAGACGAAAAGAACAAACCAATATCAAATTTAATGATTTTATCATCAAAAGTTGAGATTGTAGCCGGGTTCCATTGCATGGCCCCGGAAATATCCAAAGGTTGCGCCGTTGCCGCTCCACCCATTGACATATTAACAGCACCAACACCCTGCATAATGTGACCCGATTGCGCTAAAGCAGCGGTCGCAAAAATTAGAAACGATAAATTTAGAATTGTTTTTCTCATGATTATTTGATTTTTTTAATTTCAGAAACCATACCTATTATTATTGATAGCATAAGCTTCCTACGTAATTGATTTAATACTTAAAAACACTACAAAATTATTGTCGAATCATTTGAAGTTTTATGACATTTATCATAGATACATTTTATAATGACCTTATGCGTGCTGAGTTCATTATTTCCTAGTGATTTAGAATATAGAAAATATTTAAATAGTTGTTTTTCAGTCATATAGAAAATACTTTTTGTAACAAATGTTACAAAAAGTATGAAGCAATATGACAAATGTCATGAAATACGGCTCTATTGCTTGATAATTTTACACATACTAATTTAAAAGTATTGCTACGGCTTAATACTCAATTCTAATTGAAGGCATAATGAAAAATCTAGTAATATTAGGTGCAGGTACTTCGGGAACAATGATGGCTAATCATTTGATAAAAAAATTGCCAAAAAAAGATTGGAAAATAACCATTGTTGATCAATATAAAACGCACTACTACCAACCTGGTTTTCTATTTCTTCCTTTTGATATGTATTCAGAAGAACAAGTAAAAAAAACAGGAAATAAATTCATCCCCAAAGGTGTCAATTATGTACAAAAGAAAATAGAGCAAATATTCCCTGAAGATAATAAAGTGAAATTGGAAGATGAGACATTGGATTATGATGTTTTAATAGTTGCTACCGGTTCTAAAATCGCTCCAGATGAAACAGAAGGCTTATTAGGCCCCCTATGGCAAAAAGACATCTTCGATTTTTATACCTATGAAGGTGCTCTTGCTTTACGCAATAAATTACGTGATTGGGAGGGAGGCAAATTGGTTGTTCATATAACCGAAATGCCAATTAAATGTCCTGTCGCACCATTGGAATTCACCTTTTTGGCAGATTCCTATTTCCGTAAAAAAGGAATGAGGGACAAGGTTGAAATTACCTATGTAACGCCGCTTTCCGGAGCATTTACAAAACCAACCTGTACTACTGCCCTAAATTATCTTTTGGTCGAAAAGAAAATAAATATTGAAACTGATTTTGCCATTGAAAGAGTCGATAACGACAAAAAAGCAATAATTGATTACGCTGATAAAGAAGTTCCTTTTGATCTATTGGTTACTATACCTACAAATATGGGCGATGAGGTTATTGAAAAATCGGGAATGGGAGATGATTTGAATTTTGTGCCAACCCACAAGCATACGCTGCAATCAAAAGAACATGAAAATATTTTTGTGATAGGAGATGCTACCAATGTTCCGGCATCCAAAGCTGGTTCTGTAGCTCATTTTCAGGCAGAAACATTAACAGATAATATTATACTATTCACAAAAGGCTATAAATTGAAAGAAGAGTTTGATGGTCATGCCAATTGCTTTATAGAAACAGGAAACAATAAGGCCTTATTGATTGACTTCAATTATGACCAGGAGCCAGTTCACGGCACATTTCCATTCGCTGGGATAGGACCTCTAAAATTATTGAAAGAAAGCGTTTTCAATCACTGGGGCAAATTGGCATTCAGATGGGTATATTGGAATATGTTGTTAAAAGGAATTTCAATTCCTTTCGTTTCTAGAAACATGAGTTTTAAAGGAAAGATTTTTGACATAAAAGCTGAAAAACAACACGTATAAATTAAAAACACAAAAAATAAAAATTATGGATTTGAACATAGCAGGGATCAGGTTAGATGTAACAGAAGATGGATATTTAACTGACGTATCTCAATGGAATAAAGAAATTGCTATTGAAATAGCAAAAAAAGAAGGAATTGAGTTAACAGATAGACATTGGGAAGTACTTACATGGATCCAAGAACAAGTTAAAAAAGAAGTGGCCCTCTCGATAAGGGGCATAAAAAAAAGTGGTGTGTTGAACATAAAAGAATTCTACGCACTATTTCCAGGTGGACCTTTAAAAGTTTCAACAAAAATTGCGGGTGTACCAAAACCTAAAAGTTGTATTTAATAACATTAATTAAAATTGAAAAAATCATAAAATCATGGGAAAGACCAAAGTAAAAAAAATGCTTTTCATACTTTCAAAAGCAACCATTGAAAATGCGTATGCGGCCTTTGTAATGGCCAACGGAGCCCGAATGGAAGGTATTGAATCCGAAATATTCTTTACATTTTTTGGATTGGAAGCAATTCAAAAAAAGAAGCTTGAACATTTACATGTAGCAACTGTAGGTAATCCTGCTATGCACATGCCCACCATGTTGGGCGGTTTACCAGGTGTTGAGGCATTTGCCACAAAAATGATGAAAAAAGAAATGGAAAAATTGGATATGCCGCCTATAGGTGAATTTTTGGAAATTCTTTCGGATTCTGGATGTAAACTTTGGGGCTGCAAATTGGCAGTAGATATGTTCCATCTAAAGAGAGAAGATTTAATCGATCAATTGGATGACATCATAACAATCGGTGATTTCTATAGTCGTGCGGATCAGGAAGGAACCCATCTCCTTTTTATTTAGCCACACACTGAAGAATAAAAATACTTAACAAAAGTCCGTATAAACAATGAACCCCAATGTATGTTGGGGTTCATTGTTTACTTACCAATAAAAACAGATTATTCTTAACTAGTCAGTGCCCATCCTGGTGAAATAATCCAAATAGTACCTACAATCGCTTTTCATACTCTTTAAAACGGGTCGGTTTTCATCTTGTCTTTGCAATCGCCCGTCCACATCATTAAGCAATTCCAGGCACTTGGCCTTAAGGTCTACGTCAACTTTGATTTCCATTTTAGTTTGATATAATTCAACCAAATTTAAGGCAGTGGTACAAAAGTCAGCATCGAAGGCATCCGGCTGTTTCAAGGCCAAACTTCTTCGAATGGTCAATGCTTGATCAAAATATTCTTCGGCCAACTCCAGTTTTCTGAGTTCAAAACCAAATAGTCCTGAATTATGCAGCGAAGTGGCCAAATAGTGCGTGTATTCCCCGGGATTGGCATCCGCTAAGCTATTGTAAATAGCAATGGTCTTACCACTATATTCAATGGCTTTATCATAGTTCTTTAATTCAGCATATAGGATACTCAAACCATTGTTAGTTGCGGCGACGTAGGGCAAGAACAACTCATTGTTGTCGGCCAAATTCTGATATAACTTTAAAGCTTCTTCATAATTCCCAAGAGCTTTTTGATGTTCGCCCATAGATTTATAAGTAACCCCTAAATTATTATAAACGGCAGCCAAAAAAGGGGCGAACGCCTTTTCATCTTTTAAGGACAAATCTTGGAACTGTACCAATGCTTTGGTGTAATTCAACTTGGCATCGAATACATTAAATTCCTCGGTGTATATGTTGCCCAAATGATAAAGTGCATTGGCCTTTAGTTCATTTGCCGATCGATCAGGTAACTGATCATATAATTTAATGGCAGCCTTAAAGTGTTTTTTGGCATTGTAAACATCTGTTTTTTTGGAGTAGGCCTCGGCCAAGGCGAAATTGGTATTAGCCAAATGGGGATAAAATTCCTTATTACCCAATTCCGTAATGGTTAAATAAATTTTAAGGGCTTGTTTATAATTTTCTATGGCCAAATCAAAATCTGTTTCCAAATAAACAGCCGCCAGATTATTAAATACGGAAGCTTTATCCGATAAGATGTCATTTTTTGGGAAATCTTCATAAAGCTTTAAGGAGGTGGAAAAAGTAGTTATTGCTTTTTGGGGGTTTCTTGTTCTCTGGTACAATTTACCCAATACATTATGAAGGTCAATTCTCTGCTTGGTTGTCGATGCCAATTTCAAGGCATCCTCATAGTGTCCAATTGATTTTTCCAATTCATTCTCCTGCAAAAATATATTGGCATTATTTATTTGTTCTTCAAATGTAAGACTCATGGTTTTGTTCTTTAAAACTTACAGTTCAACAATGGTATTGACATATTTCTCGGCATTTTCCTTGCACACGGCAACATACTCTATTCGTGAAAGTTCATCGAATGCAACACCCTCGAAAAAAACTGTTTCTTTCTGCATATCCAATAGTTCAAATTCCTTTTCCTTCAATTTTCCCACCAAATACAACAGGGCCAATTCATCGGCATTTTCAACACTTGAAACCAGATATTCACCAAAAAAGAGTTTTCCAATAGCCACACCGAATAATCCGCCTACCAATTGGTCTTCTTTCCATATTTCCACTGAATGGGCGAAGCCCTTTTTATGCAATTCCAGAAAAGAACGAACAGCACGCTCCGATAACCATTCATTACTCATGCTATCCTGAATATTATAAACCTGCTGGCATAAACGGAGTACTTTTTCAAAGTTGTTGTTGATGCTCACCGTAAGTTCATCCTGTAATTTGTCGAGTCGGTTTTCAGAAAGCTCAAATGAATCAATCATTAGAACAATTCTTGGATCAGGGGACCACCATTTTATATGTTTTAAGGGATAATGCCAATAGTAAATGCCACTATTGTAAGCCAATAGTAATCGCTCTATGGACATGTCGCCACCCACGGCCACTAAACCATCCAAATCTCCAAAATAAGCTGGGGGAAAGGTAATTTCATCCTTCGAAAGTTCAAAATAAGGCAACGGTTTAAGGATTTAATTAATTGATATCCGGAGCTTCCAGATCATTCAGTTCATCCAATTGCCGCAATATGGCAAATGTCTTCTTTGCTTCCTCCTCATCGACCACACTGATCGCAGCACCAACATGGACCATGACATAATCATTGACCTTTGCCTCTGGCACCAAAGCAAGACTGACTTTTTTTACCACGCCGTCAAAAGAAACCTTGCCCACACGAAATGTTTCGTCCAGTTGGGAGGTTATTTCAATCAACTTTCCAGGAATACATAGGCACATTTACGATTGGATTTTATTATGGTTCTTATGATTTAATGTTGTCCCTTAGCCATTTGTACCAAGCTTCGAGTCCTTCTCCTTTGGTTGCGGAAATTTCAAAAATTTCAAGTTTCGGATTAATCTTGAGTGCGTTTTCCTTGAGCTCCTCAATATCAATGTCCAAATAAGGTAATAAATCCATTTTATTGATGATACAAACATCAGAGCTATGGAACATATCGGGATACTTAATTGGTTTGTCAACTCCTTCAGTAGTACTGATGATTACAATCCTTTTTGATTCGCCCAGATCAAACATTGACGGGCAAACAAGATTCCCTACGTTCTCGATCATCAATACCGAATTATCCTGAATATCCAATTTCTTAACCGCCTCATAAACCATATCACTTTCCAAATGACACCCTTTCCCTGTATTTATTTGTATCACTGGTATTTCAATTGCCGCAATGCGGTCGGCATCATTTAAAGTTTGCTGATCACCTTCAATAACATAAAATGAAATCTGCTTTTTCAAATCTTGCAATGTACATTCCAGTAAGGCGGTCTTTCCCGAACCGGGCGAACTTACCAGGTTTAACGCAAAAATATTTTTTGCGTCAAAGTAGCCCCGATTTCGTGCGGCCATAACATCATTATGCTGCAAAATGTCCTGCTCAACCTCTAAAACAGTTTTATGATGATGGTGGTGGTCATGATCGTGGGTATGACCATGGGGATGTCCATGTTCGTGATCATGATGATGATCATGCATATGGTGCTGATGACCTTTATTTTCCAACGGGCTTAAAATTCGCACACCGTTCTCTTCACTTCCGCAACCGCAAGTACCGCACATAACCTTTGTATTTTAAATTACTAAATTTAGTATTTTTTCATTAAAGAAATCCAACGCATTCGATAGGTTTATTTTTGCCTTATCGGAAAGACCAATTTTTAATTGAAAACTTAAGCCCGAAATTCCTAAAATATACGATTTGGGTAGTTTGTTATAGATATTTTTTGCCAAGTACAAAACAGTTCCTGGATCCAATTCATGGGTGCTAAAACTATGGGTTGCTTTGGGGGTACCTTCACCCCATGTAAACCCCTTTTCAAATTGTTCTTTATGGGCATCAACAAAGTAAACTTCATTATAATGTGAAATTAACTCGGCATCTTCTACTTGTAGTTGATATTTGTATTCACAGTCAAAATTTTCAGGTAAATATTCTTTTATTTTATCAATAAAAGCCCAACCTAAACCATCATCGGTTCGTCCGCAATTGCCTATGCCAATTATCAATATCTTACTGCCGTACTCTTTCATCCAATATATTTCCGTATTGATCATATATAGTTAGTTCTAAGGGCATTTGTCCCATTGCATGTGTTGCACAGCTTAGACATGGGTCATAGGCCCTTATGGCAACTTCTATTTGATTCATCATAGCTTCGGTTATTTTTGGCTTACCGCTTATTTCATTTTGGGCCACCCACCTAACAGCTTGGTTCATTGCTTCATTATTATGTGTAGTGGACACAATGAGATTACATCGCGTAATGCGATCTTTATCATCTACTTCATAATGGTGAATTAGTGTACCGCGTGGTGCTTCTATAATTCCGATGCCTTCGTTTCTTCGCTTACCTTTTCGTACAAGATCATTACTTAAAATATCATCGTCTTCCAGAAGGTTTTTCATCATTTCTGCAGAGTATAGGATCTCTATCAATCTTGCCCAATGTGTGTACATGGTCATATTATTGATCTTGCCATTGGTAGCGGCTTTAAATTCTTTGCGTTCTTGCTCCGCCAATGGTGTTTCTATTCCATCGCATATGTTAATTCGCGCAAGTGGTCCTACCCTATTCCATCCTTTTTCCCTTCCTATATGCTTGAGGTAGGGGAATTTTAAATACGACCACTTTTCAACACCTTCATAAAAGTGCTGATTATAATCGACGTCTGGGACGTCATCCAAGGTAATATTACCCTCGGCATCGGTGGCTCTTAGATTGCCATCATATAGTTCCAAAAATCCATTTTGTTTATTGACCAAGCCTAAATGCCCGGATGGATAATTAGCAAAAGTGTCTAAAAAGTGTTTATTTTTTTGGTGGTATTCTTTAATAAAATCAATAATCTCTACAGACCAGTCGATCATGGTATCAATCGATGGGATGTCTTTACCATCAAGAAAATAACTGCGCTCCTTCACCGTAATTTTCTTATGTACGCCACCAGGTGTTGTTGAAATACCATGAATGCGTTTTCCCGCCACCAATTTTATGATCTCCTGCCCAAATTTGCGCATCAAGATTCCCTTTTTGGCTAATGACGGATATTCCATTGCTACGCCCACTATGTTTCTTTTTAGCGGATCGGCATCGTAACCGAACAGCAAGTCAGGCGATGCTAAATAAAAGAAATGCAAAGCATGTGATTGAAACACTTGTCCGAAATGCAACAGCTTTCTTATCTTTTGGGCAGGCAATGAAAGATCCTCTGGATCCAATCCTACGATCTGGTCAATGGCTTTAGCGGCTGCTAAATGATGACTTACGGGACATATGCCACATAAGCGTTGTACCAATACAGGAGCTTCCCAATAGGGATGACCCTGAATAAAGCGTTCAAAACCACGAAACTCAACAACGTGAAAAAAAGCATCTTTCACATTATTTTTATCATCCAAATGAACTGTGACCTTACCATGTCCTTCAACTCTGGTTACTGGATCTATTACTAATTTTTGTGACATAATCAATATATTATTTCGATTGATCCCTTTTTTATAAATCTATTGTGTGATAGCACCTATTTAAATTCCAAATTCTGATCAATTACTATTTCTTATTAATCATATTTAAATTCATCATGGGTAATGGAAAACTCCTCACCCAATAAGATGCTTTTAACTACTTTCCAGATATGTTGTGCGTTGGGCGGACAACCCGGAATATAATAATCTATCTTTACGACTTCGTTACACGGATATACATTGTTCAACAATTTTGGAATATCCTCATGCCCAGGAACCACGTCTGCACCAATCTCTGTGGTTACCCCATTAAGATAGGCTTCTTCAAGGCATTCCTGTAGCGGTACAAAGTTTCGCATCGCCGGAATACCTCCCATAATAGCGCATTCGCCAAAACCCACTAGAATATCACATTGTTTACGGAATTCCCTTAACACATGCACGTTCTCAGAATTAGAGCATCCGCCTTCTATAAGACCAATATGACAGCGCTTGGAAAATTTTTTAATATCAGTCAAGGGCGATTTGTTAAATTCTACGATTTCAAGGATATCCAATAACTCCGTATCTATATCCAATAAAGACATATGGCAACCAAAACAGCCCGCTAGTGAAGTCGTAGCAACTATGAATTTTTCATTTTCTTTTTTATGTAAATTAATGTTTTTTACGACAGGTTTAATGTCTTTACCCAACAGGTCATATTTACGCTCTCCGAAGGGTTGTTCCTGTATCATCCCTTTTACTAGAATAGCACCTACGGGACAGAGATTCATTGCTCTTAAAGCTTCTGATTCGCTTAGTTCTTGCTCTAACTCATAATCGATTTTTACTCGCGTATTTATCCCTCTTTGTACAAAGGAAAAAACATCCCGGCCCTCTTTGGTCTTCACTTCCTCAACACAACGTTTGCACAATATGCAACGGTTAGATTCCATAATCATACGTTTAGGAGTAAAATCTACTATTTTATCACTAAATACATGCGGATACCGTGTTACCGTAAGCCCCATATCATAGGCGTGATTTTGCATGTCACAATTGCCGCTTTTCTCACAGGAAGGACAAAAATGATTGCCTTCGGCATAAAGCATTTCGATGATCGCTTTACGGTTATCCAAGAGTTCCGCGGTATTTACTTCAATATCCATGTTTTCGGCTACCTTAACAGTGCAGCCTGTCGTATCTTTTCCATTGACCTTAACGGTGCAAATTCTGCAAGTACCCAGCGGATTGAGATTCCTGAAATAACATAGGGTAGGTATGTATATACCATTTTGTTTGGCAACGTCAACAAGGTTTTTCCCTGATTCAGCCTGGATGGTTTTTCCATCAATTGTAAGGTTTACTAAATTATTCATAATCGGAGGTCATTTCATTAATGATTCTGTCGTACTCTGCAGTGGCGTCTTCTAAATTAAATGACTGATTGAAATCTGTATTGTCTGACAGCCGTTTTTCAAAAACCTGAGGAAACTTTAGTATAGCATCGTTTAATGCGGTGGATGACATTTTACCCAATCCGCAACGACTGGTTGTCTTGATAATTTTGCTCCAGTCTTTAATATCCTCCAAGTCTTTTCGCTCCGCATGCCCCAAAATGAGTTTATTGATCTTTTTATTCAATAAAAAATTGCCGGTTCTACATGGGACACATATTCCGCATGATTCTGCAACAAAAAAGTCAGCGATATTTTTTAAAACTTTAACGAGGTCTCTGTCTTTGTCAAAAACCATAAATGATCCTCCGCTTCTTAAACCTATACCGCTCATTTTCCGCGAATAATCAATAGAGTCTTTAAAATAGTACTGAATGTGATCGGCTAATAGGTTTTCGCCTGAGATTTCCCTGTCAAAGTCGGCCGAGGACAGACATTCACCAGCAAATCCGTTAAATAAAATAAAAGTTGGATTTTTTGCCCCGATCAAGTCTAAAAAATCTTTGAGTTTCATTCCCCATTCTATTTCGTACAGCCCCGGCTTTGTGCAATCGCCCGATACGCTAAGAAGCTTTGTTCCAGGGGTTAAATTGGTTCCAAGGGTCAAATATTTATCCAGTCCTATTTCTAATATTCTTGGAACCGCACATAGAGTTTCCACATTATTTACAACAGTAGGTTTCCCTTTGTATCCTCTATCTACAGGAAAATATTCCCTGGTTCCGGGTTCTCCTCTTTTCCCTTCCATTGAATGGATCAATGCAGTTTCTTCTCCACACACGTAAGCCCCTGCGCCCATATGGATATACATATCGAAATCAAATGGTATTTTTGCCTTTAAATTTTTGCCTAGATATCCATTTTTCCGGTACTCAGCTAACAATTGTTCAAGGGGGTCTTTCAAATACATATATTCTGCCCTCAAATAAATTGCACCTTTGGCTGCTCCAATAGCATAGGCAGCAAAAATCATCCCTTCGATTAATAACTCGGGATGTTCTTCCAATAAGACACGATCTTTAAATGTCCCGGGTTCTCCCTCATCCGCATTACAAATAACATACTTCATATCTGCCTTGTTTCTGCGACAGAACTGCCATTTGAGGCCAGTTGGGAAAAATGCACCTCCCCGTCCGGTTAATTTTGATTTCTTAACCAATTCAAGCACTTCTTCAGGGTTGTAATCTTCTAATTGGGATAGCGATGAGAACTTTTTATAAGGCTTAAAGAATATCGTTCTGTCCTCAACAGGTGTATACTGTATCTTACTTTTAGGTATGTCACATATCTCGTACGGCATTTTACCGGCCTTTAATTTTGAAATAATATCAAAAACCTTTTCAGGCGTCAAGTCGATAAATGGTCTGAAATTAATTAAACAAGAAGGTTCCTGGTCACTCAACCCAATACAAGGAGTTTTAAATAAACCAAACATTTTGTCTTCGGTAACATTCCCCAATTTTACGCCAATCGCTTCCTCAAATGCATTTAATACAGGTTTTCTTCCCGCAAATTGAGAGATTATGGAATCGTTTAGATAGATGGTGAAATTACCCGAATGTGTTCTGTGATAAAAATGGTAAAAGGTGATGACCCCTTCCAGTTCCATTCTAGACATTTCGAATTCTTGTGCAATTTTTGTTATATCGTCATGCCCGATAAATCTTTTTTTACGCTGAATGCCCCAGATGACATCCATTAAACGGCTTCGATCTACTTTTGTCGCTGCTACCATAACTCAGAAAATTTGATTATCTAACAAATTTATCATAGAATTAGGCCTAGAATTATGACAGATGTCATATAATGAAAATAATTATTCGGAAAAATAAATGCTGTTTTACCCTGAAAACGAAGTATTATACCCGCGTAACAGGTATTTACTCAGGAATGACAAGGAGTTTTTTAAAACGTTTCTAAACTAATTACGCGCAGCTCTTTACCTTGTACTATGCTCTTGAGAAAACTTCCGCAATCTGGACAATTATCATAAATAAATTGAATGGGATAAATCCTTTCACAATCTCCACATCGTGCTTTGGCAGGAATTTTTTTTATACGTTTTTCCGCTTTTTCCAAAACCGTACCCTTTACCGCGGAGGGCCAAACAAAATCCAATGATTCAAACTCGATTCCGGCCAAAGTGCCTATTTCAAGTTCAATCAGTTCCACTTCATTGGCGTTCACCTTTGCCATTTCGTTTTCAGCAATTCTGACAATACCTAAAGCCACTGATAATTCATGCATACCGATATAGCAATTTTATTAACATATAGATGGTAAATTCATAATTTTAATTATAATTTTTTATTAAAAACATGATGAAAGTCATGTTTTCTATCATTATGATTTTATATTTTCTGCGGCAATATTATCAAAATTAAATGATAGCGGTAGGGTCTTTTTTAAATCTAACTCAATTATGGCAACCAAAAAAGAAGTAAAAGAAACGTATTATGAAAGTATAATAAAACAAGGATACAGCCGTCGTGATTTCATGAAATTCGCCACTTATATAGCGGCCTATATGGGAGTGGAAACTTCATTGATTGGACAAGTTGCAAAATCGCTCGAAACGACTTATCGTTTACCCGTAATTTGGGAACATTTTCAAGAATGTACCTGTTGCAGCGAATCTTTTATTAGATCTGATCACCCTATTGTTGCCGACATTATCTTGGATAAGATTTCATTGGACTATACTTTGACCTTGATGGCAGCATCAGGTCATCAGGCCGAAGCGGCAAAACATGCCACCATGGAAAAATACAAAGGCGAATACATTCTTTGTGTTGAAGGCTCTGTTCCCTTAGGTGCTGACGGCAATTATTGCTGTATCGGAGGTAGATCGGCCAAGGACATCCTCATTGAGGCCGCAGAAGGGGCAAAAGCAATTATCGCTTGGGGCAGTTGTGCATCCAATGGGTGCGTGCAAGCAGCAAAACCAAACCCTACCGATGCTACGCCCATTCATAAGATCATTAAGAACAAACCCATTATCAGGGTTCCAGGCTGTCCGCCCATAGGAGAGGTTATGGCCGGTATTATAGTACACGTGGTTGCCTTTGGTCGTTTGCCTGAATTAGACCGATTGGGCAGGCCTAAAGCATTTTATTCAAAACGTGTTCATGACAGTTGTTACAGACGCCCCTATTACGATGCTGGATTATTTGCTGAAACTTTTGACGATCAAAACGCCAAGGATGGCTACTGCTTGTACAAAGTAGGATGTAAAGGTCCCATGACCTATAATTCTTGCGGGACTATTAAATGGAACAATGGTGTGAGTTACCCGATACAATCAGGCCACGGTTGCATCGGATGCAGTGAAGAAGACTTCTGGGACAATGGCCCATTCTATGAAAGATTGACCAATCTGCCTGGTTTCGGAATAGAGAGCAATGCCGACACCATTGGCAAGGTCGCCGCAGGTGCCTTAGCCGGAGGCATACTGGTACATGCCGTGGCGGCAAACATTGCTAAAAGAAAAGAATTAGATAGCATGGCTTCCAGAGGTAAAATAAACGAAGAAAATATATCCCATTAGTTGTCGGGACAAAATCAAATAACATGGCTGATAGAATAGTAGTTGATCCAATCACTAGAATAGAAGGGCATTTAAGAATAGAGGCAGAAATCAAAGATGGCATAATAGTCGACGCCTTTAGTTCCAGCACAATGGTAAGGGGTATCGAAAACGTGGTAAAAGGTAGAGATCCTAGGGATGTTTGGGCCTTTGTACAACGTACTTGTGGAGTTTGTACGACCGTTCATGCCCTTTCATCGGTCAGGGCCGTGGAAGATGCATTGGGAATCGCAGTCCCCCAAAATGCGGAACTGGTCAGGAATATTATGGAAGGTGCCCTGTACATGCATGATCATGCTGTGCATTTTTATCATTTACATGCCTTGGACTGGGTAGACGTCGTCAATGCGCTCAAGGCAGATCCAAAAAAGACCTCAGAAATTGCACAAAGTATCTCCAATTGGCCCAAAAGTTCCCCCGGGTACTTTTCTGATGTTCAAAAACGAATACAGAAATTTGTAGATAGTGGTCAATTGGGAATTTTTGCCAACGGTTATTGGGGGCATCCCCAAATGAAGTTGCCAGCAGAAGTTAATTTATTAGGTGTAGCACATTATTTAGAAGCCCTTGAATGGCAAAAGGAAATTGTTAAGGTGCATACCATTTTTGGTGGTAAAAATCCACATCCCAATTATTTGGTGGGCGGTATGGCTTGTGCCATAAATTCTGAAAGTCCAGGTGGCTTAAATGCCGAACGCTTGGCTTATGTTGGCAAATTGCTCCAAGAAGGCAAAACTTTCATTGAACAGGTTTATATACCTGATTTATTGGCGATTGCCTCCTTTTATAAGGATTGGGGTGCTATTGGAAAAGGATTTGGCAATTATATGTCCTATGGCGATTTCCCGACCAATGGGTATGCCGATATTTCCAATTTTAAGTTTCCACAAGGCGTGATTCTAAATAGGGATCTTTCAAAAGTTCACGATGTTGACCATAGAAATGGTGATATAGAGGAATTTATCAATAATTCTTGGTATGACTATCCTGATGGAAACGAAGTAGGAAAACACCCTTGGGAAGGAGAAACAAATATCAACTATACTGGGCCAAAACCTCCATATGAAAATTTGGATGTTGAGAAAAAATACAGTTTTATAAAAACCCCTCGATGGAAAGGCAAGCCTATGGAAGTAGGACCACTAGCCAGATTATTAGTGGGATATGGTAGGGGCAACCTAGAAATACAAGAGGCCGTAAATGGAGCTCTGAAACATTTGGAAGTTCCTGTCGATGCCTTGTTTTCAACCTTGGGTAGAACTGCAGCTAGGGGAATTGAGACACAATTGGTAGCCAATTGGACCATGGAATTTTATGATAGTTTGATGAACAATATCAAGAATGGGGATGAAAGAATGGCCAATATGGATAGTTGGGAACCCGAATCCTGGCCTAGCGAATGCAAAGGGGTAGGTTTCACGGAAGCGCCAAGGGGAGCTTTGGCCCATTGGATCAAAATTAAGGATGGCAAGACTGAAAACTACCAACAAGTAGTACCATCTACATGGAATGCTTCTCCCCGCGATCCGAACGGACAACGATCGGCCTACGAATCTACTTTAATAGGTACTCCTGTGGCAGATCCGGAATTGCCCTTGGAAATAATTAGGACCATCCATTCATTCGACCCATGTATTGCATGTGCGGTTCACTTGTACGACGAACATGGAAAGCATATTTCACAAGTACAGAACATCTCAAGTTGTGGTTCTTAGCCGTTTATTCTAATGATGTAATAATTATGAAAACAAGAAGTTTTAAACGCGTGTTGGTTTGGGAATTACCCGTTAGAATATTTCATTGGTTAAATGTATTGTGCATACTTGTGTTAATACTAACAGGGTTTATAATTTCAGATCCCCCAGCAATTCTATCAAATGCCGAAGCAACAGATCTGCACTCGTTTGGTGTTGTTAGGTTTATCCATTTTATGGCGGCCTATCTTTTCTTTTTCAATATGATATTGAGAGTTTATTGGTCTTTTGTCGGCAATAAATTTGCAAGTTGGAAATCGTTTCTGCCATTTTCCAAGAAAAGATGGCACAACTTCAAGCATGTCCTAAAGGTGGATGTTCTATTAAAAAATGAAAAGGAGCAAGACCTAAAAAATGTGAGTATCGGTCATAACAGTGTTGCTGCAGTATCCTACATCGCTCTTTTTTTATTGGCACTGCTTCAGATAGTTACCGGATTTGGTTTGTACGCCGATACTTCAACCTGGTGGCTGCCCAAATTGTTTACCTGGGTTTCACCTTTGATGGGCGGTGATTTCTTAGTAAGACAAATACATCATATTGCTATGTGGGGATTTATATTCTTCACTTTGGTCCATGTTTACCTAGTGTTTTATCATGATTGGCTAGAAGGAAGAGGTGAGGTTTCATCGATGTTCGGAGGGTATAAATTTGTTCGCGACGAACGAATTGCTTCCAAAGAAACCGATACGGCCCCCGCAGATATCGATAAGTAAGTTTTTAACAATTGCCTCAAAAGCAGTAAAAGCTATGGCATCGCAATAGCTAGAAACATAATATAACTTTTGGGGCAATCTTTTTGAAAAATAGTTTTAGATGAATGATTTAAAAAGAGCTCCGGTTGCCATAAGCAGCGATGCTTTCTTTTTTGAGAAAGACAAATCCAAAAGTATCCTGATTTTAGGAGTAGGCAATTACTTAATGGGAGATGAAGGTGTTGGGGTACATCTTATTCAGCAAATGGCAAAAATGGATTTGCCGGAATATTTGGATATACTGGACGGCGGAACAGGTGGATTTTTATTGCTTAGTTGTTTTGAAGCCTATAAAACCATTATCTTTATTGATGCTACCATGGATGGAAAAGACGAGGGAACAGTTTCATTGATCCGTCCAAAATTTGCTTCGGACTTTCCATCGGCACTGAGCGTACATGATGTGGGGCTAAAGGATATGATCGAAGCGGTTTATTTAATGGAAACGAAACCCGATATTCATTTATTTACGGTATCGATTAACGAAATGACACCGATGACTGTAGAATTGACACCAAAAGTAGAAAAAGCCATTCCCAATACTATCACACAGATCTTAAAATTGACCGAAACGTTACATGCTGGTTTTAATTGAATTGGTTCGTCCTATTTAGGATTTTAATATGCCCAAGACTTATAAAATATTAATTTCAGGTACTGTTCAGGGCGTTGGTTTTCGTCCGTTTGTTTATCTATTGGCACGTCAATTTGATTTAAAGGGAACGGTTTCCAACAATGAAGAGGGAGTCATTATTTACGCCACGGGCCTAGAAAAAAACATTCTTTCATTTTATAAAAAATTAATTGAAGACCCGCCTCAGGTTTCAAATATCAATCACCATACTTTTCAAGAAATCGATTTCAAAAAATTTGAAAACTTTAATATCATCCCATCACAAAAAGGCGGTAAACTCAACCTGCCCCTTACTCCAGACTTTGCTATTTGTGAAACGTGCAAAAATGAGATTTCCGATCAAGGAAACCGACGGTATGGTTATCCCTTTACGACATGTGTGAATTGCGGACCACGTTGGGCCATTACAAATGTCTTTCCATTTGAGCGCAATCACACCAGTATGGATGAGTTTGAGATGTGTGAGGTATGCAAAAATGAATATGCCGATCCTGCAGATCGTCGCTTTCATTCACAGACCAATTCGTGCCCAAGCTGCGGTATCACCATTCTTTTGACTGACGCAAAGGGAATATCCCTAAAAATTCCCGAAACCGATATTTTTAAAAAGATGGCAGTATTGTTGAAAGAGGGAAAAATTATCGC
>CAZYQR010000005.1:0-7878 GCA_964649755.1 uncultured Maribacter sp.
GAGTTCACAACGAAAATATAATATTTTATCTTTGAACACCTTATAAAACTTGAAAATGATAGTAAAAGAAGTTACAACCGTATTAGAAGAATTAGCCCCTTTGGCATATGCTGAGGAATTTGATAATGTTGGACTTTTGGTGGGCAGCTATACTCAAGAGGTTTCAGGGATTCTTGTGACCTTGGATACATTAGAGAATGTAGTTGATGAGGCCATCGCCAATAATTGCAATCTTATCGTTAGTTTTCATCCTATTATTTTCAGTGGACTAAAAAGAATTATTGGTTCTTCTTATGTTGAGCGTGTGGTAATTAAAGCTATTCAGAATAATATCGCGATTTACAGCATGCATACTGCATTGGATAATTCCAAGGAAGGTGTCAATGCAAAAATCTGTGAGGTATTGGAAATTTTAGACCCTCAAATATTGATCCCACAAAAAAGCACTCTCAAAAAATTGACCACTTATGCACCCATAAATGCCGCAGAAAAGCTAAAAAATGCCCTTTTTGCAGCGGGTGCAGGTAATATTGGCAATTATAGTAATTGTAGTTTCACAACTGTAGGAACCGGTTCATTTAGGGCAGAAGATGAAGCAAATCCGACTATTGGAAAAATTGGTGAAACACATTTTGAAGAAGAAGTACAGATCAACGTTACATTTTCGGCATCCGTTGAGAAAAAAGTAATGAATGTCTTATTCAAAAATCATCCATACGAAGAAGTAGCCTATGAAGTTTTGACCTTGGAAAATAACAATCAAAATATTGGCATGGGTATGATCGGTACATTAAAAAACCCAATGAGTGAAAATGATTTTTTAAGATTAGTGCAAGAAAGAATGGATGCATCCGGTATTCGACACTCCAAATTATTAAATAAAAACATTGAAAAGGTCGCTGTTTTAGGAGGAAGTGGGGCTTTTGCCATTAAAGCTGCCAAAGCCGCCGGAGCAGATATCTTCATTACCGCAGATGTTAAATATCACCAGTTTTATGAAGCAGAAGCTAAACTAATAATTGCAGATATTGGGCACTTTGAAACAGAACAGTTTACAAAAAATCTTTTAGTTGATTATCTTACAAAAAAAATTCCTAATTTTGCAATCCGTTTAGCGGAAAGTAAAACGAATCCAATCAAGTATTTATAAGTATGGCAAAAAAAGCAGAAGCAACCGTTGAGGAAAAGTTAAGAGCATTATATGATTTGCAATTAATTGATTCGAGGGTTGACGAAATACGTAATGTTAGAGGTGAATTACCATTAGAAGTTGAGGATCTTGAAGATGATGTTTTAGGTCTTAAAACTAGATTGGACAAACTTAAAACCGATGTTGAGACTATTAATTTCGAAATAGGGGCTAAAAAGAATTTGGCTGAAGAATCAAAAGGTTTAATAAAGAAATATACCGAACAGCAGAAAAACGTTCGCAACAGTAGGGAATTTAACTCTATAAGTAAGGAACTTGAGTTTCAAGAGTTGGAAATTCAGCTAGCAGAAAAAAACATTAAAGAGTTTAAAGTCCAAATAGAGCAAAAGAAAGAGGTTATTTCTGAAACCAAAGAAAAATTAAGTGAAAGAGAATCTCATTTAAAGCACAAGAAAAGTGAGTTGAATGCTATTTTGGCTGAGACCGAAAAAGAGGAAAAAGCACTTTTGAAGAAATCTAACCAATACCAAGACCAAATCGAAGATCGTTTGGTAAAGGCATACGCAAGAATCAGGAGTAATGTAAAAAACGGCCTTGCAGTTGTACCCATTGAAAGAGGTGCTTCAGGAGGTTCTTTCTTTACAATACCACCGCAGGTTCAAGTTGAGATTGCATCACGCAAAAAGATCATTACCGATGAACATAGCGGTAGAATATTGGTTGACCCTGCATTGGCAGAAGAAGAGCACGAAAAAATGGAGAAAATGTTCGCTAAGATATAGCGAATCAAAACTAACTCAGTTAAAAGCCATCTATTCAGATGGCTTTTTTTATGTATTTTGGAGATTAGTAACTATGATTTAAATGCGCTACCTCACGATCTTATTGATAATTATGGCACTTATAAATTCCACACCTACCTGGACCCAAGACCTTGAGCCCTATAAATGGGAAAAACGTATTTTACTCCTAAAGGACACCCATTTTGAATCAGATGTGTTACAGCTGCAGTTAACTCAGCTACATTCAAATCCTAAAAAATTACAGAATAGGGATTTGGTGATATTTATAATAACTGATGAAGCTGTTTACGACATCTCAAGAATAGATACCAAACTACATTCATTGCAAATTGTGAAAAAATATGGATTGGCAGATTTTCGGGGTCTTTTACTTATCGGCAAAGATGGAGGTATAAAGTTAAAAGAAAGTTTTGTGGTAAATCCTGAATCTATTTTCAATTTAATAGACAGTATGCCTATGCGTCAGGCCGAAATGAAATCCTCCAAAAAGTACTAGAGCAAACTTAAAATCCTCTGCTCTACTTCTTCACTGTCCCATTTTTGTTCAATATCGGAAAGCGCCATCACCTCTTTCATGATTTCTTCTTGATTGTCACCAATGGCCAAAGCCTCTGCATAAGGCCTATAGGAGAATGTTACCCTAGAATATAGCGGTATCCATTTATCAGGGTATTTATCTGCAAATCGTTTTTCTATCTTTTTTTGAAGTAAAAATTTAGGGTCAGCAGTTTTACTGCTCATTTCAATAAAATTGCGATAACTGAGTTCAGCAATGGCATCTGCATTGGGTTTTCTTTGCTTTTGATATTGGTCAAAAATACCCTCCCAATTATCACCCCGTTCTTTAATAATCTCATTGAGCACGAAGATATCCTCAAAACCAGCATTCATTCCTTGTCCATAAAAAGGCACTATGGCATGTGCTGAATCACCAACCAAGGCTACCCTGTCCCAATACGTCCAAGGATAACATTTCATAGTAACCATAGCACTTGTGGGGTTCTTGAAAAAATCCTCTGCTAGGTTTTCAATTTCATGGTTTACAATTGGAAAATTCTTACTAAAAAAAATCTTGGCTTGTTCTTTGGTTTTGATACTTTCAAAGGAAACATCACCTTCAAATGGCATAAATAAGGTACACGTGAAACTGCCATCTATATTGGGCATGGCAATAAACATAAACCGTCCACGTGGCCAAATATGAAACGAGTTAGCATCTAACTTATGGCTCCCATCTGTGTTGGCAGGGATTGTCAACTCTTTATAGCCCACATCTAAAAAATCCTGGGAATAATCAAACCGACTGCGTCGTTGCATTTTATGGCGAATTCTAGAGAACGCCCCATCACAGCCAAATATCAAATCATATGCATATTCTTTCCACTCCCCTTTTTCGGTCTCACCTGTATATAATTGGCCTTCTGGGAGGATTACATCCCATACCTTTTCCTCAAATTTGAATTCAACCCCAGATTTTTCTGCTAAATCAATCATTTTTCGATTCAATACCCCCCGGGATATAGACCAAATTGCCTCGCCTTCTTTTCCATAATTCTGAAAGTAAATAGGTTTACCCGTGACATGCATTGCCCGTTTATCCATGGGTAAGGCTATTTTTTTAATCTCCTCTTCTATTCCAATTTCAGCCAATGTTCTCCAACCTCTATTACTCATGGCCAAATTAATTGACCTGCCAGAAAACTCTATGGTGCGTATATCAGGTCTTCTATCAAAAACAGTAATTGTATGTCCTAATTTTCGTAAGTAAATGGCCAAGAGTGAACCTACTAAACCTGATCCTACAATTGCAATGTTCTTTGGTGTTTGCTTCATAATTTTTTATTAGGAATAGCAAAAGGCTAGTTGGTAAATTTAATAAAATAAACTTCAATCATATTATCCAATGATGCTGTCAATCACCTAGTTACATAATACTTGTGAAATGTTATTTTCTTTAAGTGCGAAACATCCAAATTGACCAAATTCTACGTATATACAATACATTCCGCTTCGGCGTCTATATATATCCTAAAAAAAGTCCTTCACATTAAAAATGCGAAGGACTTTTTCTTGATTACTTAGTATTCAATGCTATTCTAAAATTCCATCAACTATTCCGTATTTAATTGATTCTTGGGCATTCATCCAATAATCCCTATCAAAATCACGCATAACTGTATCATAGTCTTGACCGCAGTTTTCTGCCAATATTTTGGCGCTCAGTTCTTTGGTTTTGATTATCTCCCTAGCCTGAATTTCAATGTTCGAGGCCTGCCCTCTTGCCCCGCCACTAGGTTGATGAATCATAACTTGAGCGTGTGGTTGAATAAAACGTCTTCCTTTTTTACCTACAGAAAGCAATATAGAACCCATAGAAGCAGCCAATCCAGTACAAATTGTGGAAACAGGGCTTTTCAAAGACTTAATCGTATCGTACATGGCAAAACCTGAAGTTACATAGCCCCCTGGACTATTTATAAATAACTGAATTTCTTTATTATTTTGCATATCTAAATACAGTAGGCGATCAATTACATGTTTGGCAGAATCATCATCGACCATTCCCCAAAGAAAGACTTTGCGTTCTTCCAATAATTTTTCATCTATAGCTTCCTGTACTTTTCCTTTTTTAGAACTCATTGCATTTTTATTTAAGTATCAAAACTAAGCATTTTATTAAATATATGCAGATTGACAGCATATTGATTTGTTCCCGCAAAATCCAGTCCTAAATATGGATTAAAACGAGCATTTTTTTGTTCTACATCTATACAAAATGCATTTCATCGGATTTTAAACACTTGTTTATCAGTTATTTACACTTAATCCAATGAATTTAACATTTGGTCGTTTTTTAAGTTATATAACGAGTTTTGCCTTGTAGTCAGCGTTTAATTTTCGCCTTGTAAGACTAATTGATTTGATTTGTAATTGAGTTTTCCCCAATCTTACAATTAAGCACTTACGCTAATTACAATTTTGAAAGAAGTTTAAGCCTATGGCCAAATTTTTACTATCAATTTCTTATAGGATATTTCAGTAAACACGACCCCATTGGTTTCATAATCTTCTTCAGATCAACAAAGCAAATCTGAACTATGAAACATTCAATTTCAAAATCAAACATCGGAAAATTTCCGTTATCAGGAACATTGGGTAAACTCATGTTACTTGTATTTTTTCTTTTGGCCACTTTGGCAAGTGCTCAGGTCAAGAAAGCGTTTACACCCAGGTATTCAGAAACCTTGAATGGGGATGTAACGATTATAGCGAACAATATGCTTTCTGATCACCCTACAAATAATTTCAATGGTAACGAAGATAACCAAGATAGTAACAACAGGGTATACGTGGACATTGATAGCGATGGCAGTACTTTTAATTCAAGTAGCGCCAATCTCAATGATCCTGCACCTGGTTTAGTCTGTAAAGAATTTGTGCGGGCATATTTATATTGGGCGGCTTCTGATAAGGAAGACGGCGGTGTTTCCAATAATAGCGAAAGTTGGAACCACAACCAAGTTAAACTAATGTTGCCAGGCTCATCAACTTATACTACAATCACAGCAGATGAAGTTTTGTATAGAGGAAGGGATGAACATTTTCACAATGACCCCTATATCAGTATAAAAGATATTACTAATGATGTTTTGGCTTTAAGTAGCCCGTTTGGAAAATACCAAGTTGCCAATGTAAAGGCGACTTATGGTGGTTTGGAACCTCATGGTGGTGGCAACTACGGTGTTGCAGGTGGATGGCAAGTTGTATTTATATACCAATCAACCGATCTATTAAGAAGAAATATTACACTTTTTGATGGGTATGCACACGTAGATAACGGTGCAACAACAGATTTTAATGTCAGTGGTTTTCTTTCAATCCCTACTGGACCCGTAAAAGCTGATATTATTCTTGGATCAATTGAAGGGGATAGGGTACTAAATGGTGATAGCTTTCAAATAAAAAAGCCGGATAATTCTTGGCAAAAAATTAGCACGCCCTTGAGAGGTGAAGACAACTTCTTCACTAGTAGAATATCGATTGATGGGTCAGATTTCATTTCAAGAAATCCTGCAAGTACAAATACCTTAGGATATGATGCTTCTATCTTTGAACTATCGAATCCTGGAAATTCACTTATCGCAAACAACCAAACCAGTACCACCTTAAGGGCAATATCAGGTCAAGAGTCTTATGGTCTTTATTTGGTGGGCTTTTCTATTGAAGTATATGAACCTAGTTTAGGGGCTCTGGAATTTACAACATCACCTTTAAACAGCACTTATGATGCTGGTGATATTGCGACACTTTCTTTAAGTATAGAAAACTCTGGTAATGATAATGTTCATAATCTTGAAATATCTACAATACTTCCTATTGAAGTTGATTTTGATTCAACGCAACCATTACCATCAGGAGTAACTTATTCATTCAATTCAGGAACACGGGAACTTAAATTTTTTGTCGCCAATGGTTATGTTGATACAGATGACCCTCAATTCAATATCGATTTTAATTTAGAAGTAAAAGAACAATGCTACTTTTTAGAGACAGCCTGTTCTGCCAATTTTTCAATTCAAGCTTCTGCTACATTTAATGGTGAAATAAATACAACACAACAAACCACCAATAGTTCTGGAACTTTGGATGAATGTGGCTTTGGTAATTTCGACCCAAGTATAGTTGATATTAACCAACCCCTCCAAGTAAACTGGAGTTCAGTAGCCAATGAATTGGATAGAACTGTTTCTTGCGATGATACAACTGCTTTAAGCGATGCCCTAGCACTTGAACCAGTGACAGAATTTTGTGACTTCACAATGAACAAAACGGAAGGTGTATTTGTAGCTGACCCAGGATGTGAATCAGAAGGTACTTATACCAACACCTGGACATTTACGGATGCCTGTGGTAGAATAAGTGAAATATTTACGCAGGTCATTACCCTAGAAGATACCACAGCACCTTCATTCAATGAACCATTGCCAAGTGATACGGTTGCTGCTTATGATAATATCCCAAGTCCTGCAACATTGACTGCTAACGATAGCTGTGATACAAATCCACAGGTAAATCTTGTTGAAACATATATTGGTGATAATGGTAGTACAACTTATACAATAGTAAGAACTTGGACAGCATCTGATTGTGCTGGGAATTCTACAGAGCATACTCAAAACATTTTTGTAACTGAAAATGGTGATCCAATTGGATTGGCCATAGATGATGTTAGTGTAAATGAAAGTACAGGTACTGCAACCTTTACTGTTGCTCTAACAGGAATAACATCTACCAATTTTACTGTGGACTTTACGAGTGCTAATGGCTCCGCTATTGCGCCAGGTGATTTCGATTCCACCTCTGGGACATTACCCTTTAACGGTGAACATGGTGAAATACAAACAGTTGAAGTTACCATTAATGATGATTCTATTATAGAAGGTACTGAAACTTACACAGTAGAATTAAGCGCGTTAACTACCAGTGAAATTGGTATTAATGATGCCAGTGGTTTAGGAACCATTTTGGACAATGATTCAGCAACTATATCAATTACGGATTTAGACGTAGATGAAAATGCTGGAATTATCAATGTTCAAGTGGTCTTGAATGGGAATGTAGAAGAATCCTTTACTATTGATTATGCAACAGCCAATGGTTCAGCCTTAGCTGGTTCTGATTACAACACTGCTAACGGACAAGTAACTTTTCCGGCAAATGCGGTAAACGGAAGCATACAAAATATTGCAATTACAATAAATGATGATAATCTTATTGAGGCAACAGAGAACTTTTTGGTTGATCTATCCAACATTTCTGCTACGGGAGATGTAACAATTGCTGACAATCAAGCTATTGTAAACATTACCGATGACGATGCCAGTGCAGGTGACGGTATCAGCTTTGAGGCACTCAACGTGGAAG
>CAZYQR010000005.1:7978-26194 GCA_964649755.1 uncultured Maribacter sp.
TGTACTGGTGCCCATCACCACACCACAGGCCAACGGTTCGATCCTTGATGACGATGCCAGTGCAGGTGACGGTATCAGCTTTGAGGCACTCAACGTGGAAGTGACAGAGGGTGTCGGGGTGACCGCTACTTTCAATGTCGTGCTCACAGGGGCCGTACAGGATGCCTTCGACGTGTCCTTCGAGACCGCTTTCGGTACTGCGACCGCCACCGATTTCGATGCACAGAACAACATACTATCCTTCAACGGTACCGATGGGGAGCAACAGGCCATCACCGTAACGATACTCAACGATGGGATCATAGAGCCTACGGAGGCCTATAGCGTCAACCTTACAGGGACCACCAATGTACTGGTGCCCATCACCACACCACAGGCCAACGGTTCGATCCTTGATGACGATAATGACCCGTCATTCGGAGTACAATTCAATGGGACCAATGTGGATGTGAATGAAGATGTTGGTACGGTTTCACTGAATGTGACCTTAAACGCTAACATTCAGGATGAATTCACAGTAGCATTTAATTCAACTGATGGTACTGCAATGAATCCACAGGATTATACACTTGTAATTGGTTCTTTGACCTTTGGTGGTTCAAATAGTAATACACAGACAATCACGATCAATATCATCGACGATATCATCATCGAGGATACGGAGAACTTCCAATTGGTCATCACCGATATCTCAACTTCCTTGTTGAACATCCTTACCAATAATACCGTAACGGTGAATATCATCGATAACGATGGTAATGAAGGATATCCTCAGGATATTACCTTGGAAGCCTGTGAAACCATCCCAGATGCTGAGGAAATTACATCAGATAGCGCATGTCCCATTATGGTCGTATTGGAAGAAACAATTGCTGACCAAGACGATAGCTGTCCCATGGAATATACCATTACTAGAACTTGGACCATCACAGATTGTGTGAACAACACACGTATTCATACACAGGTAATCACTATTGAGGATACAATGGCTCCAGTTTTTGTTGAGGCATTACCTCAAGATATGACAGTTATTTGTGATGAAGTTCCTGAAGCGGACATATTAACTGCTCTAGACAATTGTGATGCCAATGTTGTCGTAAGCCTCAATGAAACTGCCACTAATGATAGCAATTGTGCTACCGGTTATGTTATAACAAGAGTTTGGAATGCGACTGATTGTGCTGGTAATGCAACAACACATACACAAACCATAACTGTTATGTCTAATGGTCCTATAACGGCCAGTCCTTATGAGGAAGAAATAACCATCATGTGTGGTGACCCTATCCCAGAAGTACCAGCACTAGAGTTTATGGGAGGTTGTGGTGATTATAATGTGGTTTTTACCGAAGAAACACAATTTTCAGAAGAATCCGATGATTATATGATTGTTAGAACCTGGAATGTAACGGATGCCTGTGATAATATGGCAACTTTTGAACAATTGATTTTTGTGATGCAACCTGAAAAAGAATATGTATCAATAGATATATGTGTAGAGGATATGACCATAGACTTAACATCTTATTTACCAGAAGATTTTGACACTAATGGCGTATTTACCGCAACAAGTGGCAATGTAATTCTAAATGGTAATTTCTTTGATCCTATAGACCATATGGTGGGCGATTACGCAATTGCTTATACCTCTTTGGATGGTACTTGTAAATACTATGTTGATTTTGAAATCAAAGTCAATGCAGACTGTGTACCATGCGGTAGAAAGGATATCATAGCTTCTAAGACCGTTACCCCTAATGGTGATGGCGTGAATGACTATTTCGAAATCAAAGGTGTTGAGAATTGTGACTTTAGATTTGATGTGATGTTATTTAACAGATGGGGATCAAAAGTGTATGAAGGCGTAGAATATCAGAATGATTGGGGAGGTAGTTCGCCTAACAATTCATTTGGTAATTCTGGAATGCTACCTGCTGGAACTTACTATTATATCATTAAAGTGACTAATAGAGACTTTGAACCAATTAATGGATACATCTATTTAGGTACAAAATAAAAAACCCCAAAATGAAAAATTTAAATAATTACTTAATTGCAATATTCTTTACTGTAGGTGCTACGGTAACTGCCCAGCAGTTACCGCAGTTCACCCAGTATATGTACAATACCATTTCTGTAAACCCGGCCTATGCAGGAAGCAGGGGAACATTGAACGTTACTGCTTTGCACAGAAACCAATGGGCAGGTATTGATGGGAACCCAAAAACAAGCACACTTTCAATTCATGCCCCACTGCGGAATGACCGTGTTGGTTTGGGATTATCATATATCAACGATAATCTAGGTTTTGAACAGACTAACTATGTTTACGGTGATTTTTCGTATACAGTCCCCGTGACCGCTGCTGCAAAATTATCTTTTGGTCTAAAAGCTGGTTTTACCAATTATGTATTGGAAACACCTGATGCCAATGACATGTTCTTTAATTCTAGTTTCAATAATTGGTCGCCTAACTTTGGGGCAGGTGTTTACATTAGTACCAATAAATGGTATGCAGGTATTTCCTCACCAAGAATATTGAATACTGATTTAAATGAAGGTGAGTTCGAAGCTCTGGAGCGTAATAGCTATTATGCCATAGGTGGGTTGGTTTTCGATCTTTCGGAAAACACCAAATTCAAACCTACGATGATCGCAAAATTCACCAATGGGGCACCAGCTACTTACGATCTTACGGCAAATTTTCTTTTTTCGGAAAAATTCTGGATTGGTGCATCATACAGATTCAATGATGCCTCGAATTTCGGAGCACTTATCGATTTTCAAGCAACTAAGGAATTTCGAGTTGGTTACGCATACGATATACCTACAGGGGATATCAGACCCTATTCTACTGGTACCCACGAGGTAATATTAATCTATGAATTAAGGTTAAAATCTAAAGGACCCGTTAAATCTCCAAGATACTTCTAGGACTAAAAAACCATTGACAATGAAAACTATTCAAAAAACCATAACGCTGTTCACTATACTGCTGTTCACTCAGCTAGTAGTTGCACAATACGGAGCACAAAAGAGGGGTGATTACTATTTTGGTCAGTTTGCCTATACAAAGGCTATTGGCGAATATGAAAAAATGATCGAGAAGGATTTTAATACAGCCCACGCTCACCAGCGATTGGCTGAATGTTATCTTTTGATCAGGAATTTCAAGAAGTCCATACCACATTTTGAGGCCATTGTGAACAACACAAGTGTTTCAACGGATTATTATTTTAAATATGCTATGGCGCTTTACAGTGATAGTCAGCATAAACTTGCTGAAAAATGGCTGAAGAAATACAAGAAATACAATAAGAACGACTCTCGGGTCAGGCGATTTTTAAAGGATGGGAATTTGGCATCTGTAGTATTCAATAGTAGAGAAAGATATGATGTAACACCTGCTACCTTTAACTCACCTGAAAGTGATTTTGGTGTTTTTGCAAGAGGAGAATATCTATATTTCGCCTCTTCAAGAAAAGATCAGGTAAATGGTGATGCCTACGGATGGAATGAAGAACCGTGGTTAGATCTGTTTATGGTGAAAGCCGATAATCCCGATGCTCAACCAGAAAAACTAAATGGTGATGTTAATACCAAATTCCATGAAAGCTCTTTGATTTTCACCACGGATTATAAAAAGGATACTGTAATCTATTTTACTAGAAATAACTATTATAAGAACAAAGAAGGTTATGGTGCTGAAAGAGAGATTAATCTTAAAATATTCAGTGCAATTAAAATAAATGATGAATGGCTGGTTAATCGTAATCTTAAAATCAACAGTGATTACTATTCAACCGGACATCCCTATATTTCTCCTGACGGAAGAAGATTGTATTACACTTCGGACAGACCAGGGGGTGTGGGAGGAACAGATATTTATTACTCAGAGATCCATGAAAGAGGTAGAATTGGCCCAGCAATCAACGCCGGCCCCGTAGTGAACACCGAAGGTAATGAGATGTTTCCTTTCATCAATAGCGAAGGTAATTTGTTCTTTTCTTCCGATGGGCATGTAGGTTTTGGTCAGTTGGATGTTTATTCAACGGTGACCAATGCGAATAATAAGATAATTGATGTAATTAATCTTGGAGCTCCTCTAAATAGTCCCAGTGACGATTTCGGATTCTTTGCCTATGAAGATGGCATCACAGGATATGTAAGTTCTAATAGGGAAGATGGCCTTGGGAGTGATGATATCTATGAGTTTGAATTCACACCTTCTCTATCGGTAGAAGGTTTTGTTACCGATGGGGTAAATAATCAACCCTTGGATAGTGTACAAATAACCATTGTTGACCAAAAAACCGAATCAACAATTGGGGAAATGCTTACTGATGCAAACGGTTATTATAAAATGTTCGTCAATAGGAAGAGTAACTATAGAATAGACGCTGCGCGTCGTACGCACCCACACAAAAGCGTTTATATAAATACGTTCACAACACCTTTGACTACAAAAGTAATGCGCCAGGATATTGTATTAGATCCAATCCTTGATGTGAAACTATTGGCGAATCTGAATAAAATCTATTTTGATTTTAATAAAAGTAATATCAGACCAGATGCGGCATTGGAACTGGACAAAGTGGTTAAACTAATGACCAAGACTTATCAAGATATGGTGATTAAACTAGAGGCACATACTGATCCTATTGGAAGTCATAGATATAATGATGCGCTTTCCGAAAGGAGGGCAAAATCCACCTACGATTATTTAATCGCAAATGGCGTTCCTGAAAACCATATAATTTCCTATAAAGGTTTTGGTAAACGTATGCTGATCAATCATTGCACAGGCAGAAAAGATTGCAGTCCGGAAGAGTTGGAATTAAATAGACGGACAGAATTCCCAATTATACGGATAAAAGGCGGAAGCAATATTGTGGTGAAATCTAAATAATACATCGACTTTAATAATATTCTTAGTTCACTATTATTGTTATTGTATGGATCATAGCCCGTTTTAGGGTTATGATCCTTTTTTTTATTTTAAGAATATAAATTGATTCAACTATATTTGAACAAACATTAAAAAATGAAATATTCCCATATAATACTAATCACCTGTTGTATAGGTCTAATTAGTTGCAAATCTGAAAAGAAACAGGATAAACCGGCCATTGAAAAAGAACTGAACCTTTTTGAAAAAATAGCCCATAAAAGTGGTTTTGATAATTGGAATAATGTTGATGAATTGCAGTTCACTTTTAATGTTGATAGGGATACTTCACATTTTGAAAGAACCTGGATTTGGAAAGTGAAAAAGAACCAAGTAACCTCAATTGCCAATAACGACACTATTACCTACCATAGAAATAAGCTAGATAGTATTAGCAGTAAAACCAACGGAGGGTTTATCAATGATAAATATTGGCTTATAGCCCCATTTAATCTTGTTTGGGACGAGGGCAACTACACTTATGTCCATAATGAAGAAGAAATAGCCCCAATCAGCAAAAAACCGATGCATAAGCTTACTATTATATATGGATCTGAAGGTGGTTATACTCCGGGCGATGCTTATGACTTTTTCTTTGAAGATGATTATTTAATCAAGGAATGGATATTTAGAAAGGGCAATCAGCCTGAAGCATCCTTAGTAACAACTTGGGAGGATTATGTTGAAAAAGGCGGGTTAAAAATAGCCAAAATGCACAAAAATGATGAAGGTTTCAAATTATATTTCACGAATATCGAGGTGAAAACCAAATAAGCTTCTTCCTATGTATGCGCACCTTTTCGTTTTAAGACTGAGGTAGCAACCAAAATTAAGAAACCGCAACAAAGTAGTACAATAAAACAACTGACCAATGAGGTGCTTTTGGCAATAAACCCCAAAATTGGTGGTGCCATAAGAAATCCTGTATAGCCTAAACCTGCAATAAAGGCTACACCTTGCGATGAATCAATTCCTTTGACATTGCCCCCTATTCGAAATAATTCAGGAACCATTACAGAAAATCCCAGTCCGCTTAAAGCAAATCCCGCAATTGCCAAATATGTCGTTGTGGTGAGTACCAAAATATATCCAGAAATGGCAATTATAGCACCTAAGGCAACCATTTTTACAGAACCAATCCTTGTACTAATTGCATCCCCTAAAAAGCGACCCAAGGTCATGGTTATTTGAAAACCAAGGAATCCTGCACCCCAAAGAGCTTCAGGAGCTAAGCTGATTTCCTTTAAATAAAGCCCACTCCAATCTACAATAGCACCTTCACTTCCCATTGCGATAAAAGAAACAATACCCAATATCATCAAGGGTTTAAAGAGTTTTAAACTAAATGGTTCTTTATCTACAGGAGCTGCTTTAATATGATAATATCTTTTAAAGAAAATCGCATTTACAGATAAAACCAAAATGACCGCTATAAGCATATGTAAGGGAGGATTCCCAATCGCCACAATCAAGAAACTACCTAATCCGGCCAAAACGCCACCTAAACTGAAAAAACCGTGCGCTGCGGACATGAATTTTTGCTTATCCTCTTTCTCAAGCTCTGTGACCAAAGTATTCATGGCTATGTCGGTAAAACCATTAAATGCCCCGAACAGAAAAAGCGATGCCATTAACGCATAATAACTTGGGGCAAGCAAAGGCAATAAAGCGACCAAACTACTACATAAGACACCCAAAGAGGTTGCTCTCCCTACTCCAACTTTATTTATGATCTTGGCAGCAATAGGAAAAACAGTAAATACTCCAAGCGATAGAAAGAAAATAGCGATACCCAAATCGGCTTTATCAATCCCTAAGTTCTCCTTTACGGTTGGTATGTATATGGCCCAAGTACCAAAAAGGATATTAAGACTCGCGAAGACCCATGCAGGACCAAAATACCGTGGATTAGATAGGATTAATCTAAGTGATTTCATTACAGGTTTTTAGTTGATGGCTAAACTACTTAAAATAGCATTAGTGTACTAAGCGCTTTTTGTCAAAATACCATCCTTTAGAATCTGTCCAAACCGGTACATATCTTCATAAGAACAATAAAATGGGGCTGGTGCTAAACGAATTACATTGGGTTCTCGCCAATCGGCAACGACGCCATTGTTCATCAAATAATCAAACAACGGCCTGCCTTGACCGTGCAGGAAAACTGATAACTGACAACCCCTATCTTTTGGGGTTATAATTTCAAAACTACTTTCAACCTCCTTATCAATCTCTTGCAATATGAACTCCAAATAAGCAACGATATTAACCCGTTTCCCAATCAATGCATCCATGCCCACTTCCTCAAAAAGCTGGAGTGAAGCCAAATAAGGGGCGAGGGAAAGTACTGGCGGATTGCTTATTTGCCATGCATCCGCACTATCCATAGGTTCAAAGTTGGGCTTCATCAAGAATCGAGTCTCCTTTTTAGTACCCCACCAACCCTCAAATCTTGGAATGTCATCTTTACCCAAATACTTTTTGTTTATAAATACCCCAGATGCATTTCCTGGTCCACTATTCATATATTTATAACTGCACCATGCTGCAAAATCAACTTCCCAGTCATGCAGATTCAATGCCACATTACCAACGGCATGGGCCAAATCCCAACCAACGAATGCACCAACTGATTTTCCGGCTTTGGTAATGGTTTTCATATCAAAGACTTGCCCATTATAATAATTAACTCCACCTATCAATACTAGGGCAAGTTCATCTCCTAATTCATCTATTTTTTTTATTACATCTTCAGTTCGCCAATAATTTTCACCATCTCTTTTCCGGACCTCAACAATTGCTTCATTTGGATCTAAGCCATGAAATCGTACCTGACTTTGTAACATATATTGATCGCTGGGAAAGGCCTTTTCTTCGCACAAAATCTTAAATCGGGTATTTGTTGGTCTATAAAAAGATACCATCAATAAGTGCAAGTTTACACTTAAAGTATTCATAACAGATACTTCCTCAACATTGGCACCTACAATCTTGGCCAATGGTGCTGCCAAACGTTCATGATAATCCCACCAAGGTTTGTTGGCATGAAAATGGCCTTCAACTGCCAATTCTTTCCAGTCATTCATTACCTCATCAATATACCTTTTGGTGGTTTTGGGCTGTAGTCCCAAAGAATTTCCTGTAAAATAGATAACGTCTTTGCCTTTCACTTGCGGAAAATGGAATTCATTCTTGTATTTGCGAAGTTTATCCTCTGCATCCATTTTTTGAGCAAAGGCAAGTGAATTCTGAAAGTGCATAGTATTCTTTTGTTCAAAAGTACAATTTCGGTTTTAATAAAATCACACAGGATTGAAGCGATATTATTCCAGTCGCATCTCGATAATATGTTTCTTAAAACCTACTTTTTCATAAGCACTAATGGCATTATAATTTTCATCGTAGACCGTTAATCGCATTTCCTTGAGGCCCTTAGAATCAGACCATTGTTTCAATCTTTCAATAATCTTAGTATTCACTCCTCTCCCCCGATAATCAGGTAAAGTGAACATAAATCCCAAATAAGAATAAAACTCATGATTCAAATAATGTCTTGCGGGTTTTACCAACGCATATCCTGAACCTATGATTTCACCTTCAATCTCTGCAACTAGTAAAGATGCATCATTGCTTACTATCAATTCCTCTAAATTATAATAGGTAATCGGGTCTGCATCTAAGGTAACATCAAAAGGTCTTTCTGCTTTTATAACACCCTGTTCAAACGCTAACAAAATATCCATATCATTGAGCGTTGCGGTTCTTATTTTAATATTATCCATAGTGGTATACTTTGTAAATAGAAATTTCAAGGTAGTACATAATTACATATTTTTACCAAAAATAAAAAGCATGCACTTTTTGTCCGCCTTATTGGAAAAATACATTGAGGACAGCTCCGAAAACGAGCCTGAATTGTTGAAAGCACTTTCTCGGGAAACACATCTAAAAGTGATTCAACCTAGAATGATCACGGGCCATTTTCAAGGTAGGGTCTTAAGTATGCTCTCCAAAATCATAAATCCTACAAACATTCTCGAAATAGGAACCTATACAGGATATTCGGCATTGTGTTTAGCAGAAGGCCTAGAGAAAGAAGGGCAATTACACACTATTGACATCAATGAGGAACTCACCAATTTTCAGCGTAGATATTTTGATGAAAGTGGATATGGGGCCCAAATTATTCAGCATAAAGGAGATGCAATACAAATCATCCCTACATTGAATATGACTTTTGATTTGATTTTTATAGATGCCGAAAAAAGGGAATATCCCAAGTACTTTGATACAGTCATAAAAAAAACGAAACCAGGTAGTGTTATACTTTCAGACAATGTGCTATGGTCAGGTAAGGTTGTAGAACCCGTTGACGAAAAAGATAAGGCGACAAAGGTACTTTTGGATTACAACAGGATGCTTAAAAATGACCCAAGGGTAGAGACCGTGCTATTACCTATTAGGGATGGGCTAACCCTAAGTAGGGTACTATAACCCGTTTATATAGGTTAAAAAAAGCGAATGCCACTAACAAACCGACTATGGCCCCGACAATAATGTCGACCGGATAATGCACGCCCAGGTAAATCCTGCTCAAAGCAAATAGCAAAGGCCAGATATAAAATATCCAACGCCATTTTACTTTCTTTCCAAGAAACAAAACTATAATTGTTGTTATCGAAAAAGAGCTTGCTGCGTGCCCGGAGAAAAAACTAAAACTAGCCGGATTTTTTAAGACCCTTATTAACGAACTAATTTCGGCATTGTTGTTTGGTCGCAGTCTTTCGAAAAATCCCTTGGTCAAATCTGTGGCAACAAGAATAAATACAATCAAGGAGATTACAGTCAAGGTTACGTAAATGACTTCCTTTCGGGGGTATTTCCAAAAAATCAAAAGGGAAAAAAATAAAAATAAGGGTATCCAAGTATAGATATTGGTTACGGTAGACCAAAACAAGTCATACTCCTCAATACCCAAACTGTTCAAATAAATTAGTGTTTCCCTATCCCATTGCAGAATTCTTTCGAGCATAGGAGAATTATTATTTTCGCTTTATCGCACCCGTAACATCATCTACTTTATTTTTGACCTCACTTAAGCTCTTTTTGATATCCTTGCCAATACTAGATTCAATGTTGCCCTTTACATCTTTGATATCCTTTTTGATATCCTCAACAAAACTGGTGTCAATACCCTTCTTTTCAGCACTTTTTTGAATTTCTTTTTTTATATCTTCAGTAGCGTCTTTGAGCTGCCGCATACCCTTTCCAAGGCCTTTGGCTATTCCGGGTATTTTATCCGAACCAAATACCATGACCACTATGAACATGATAAAGAAAATCTCACCTCCGCTGATAAATAAAAATAACATGGAATACATATGTCAAATATAGTGAAGAATAATCGCTAAATAAGTCACTATGGAGTGGAAATCCATAGTTTTAAGTAAAGAATGAATTTTTTTTTGATTTGATGCAGATGATAATTAGCGAATTGTCATTCCTGCGACCTGTGCTGAACTTGTTTCAGTAAGGCAGGAATCCATATATAAGAAATGGATTCCGCAGCAAGTTCGGAATGACAAAATTGCCTAAAAAAGTAGTATAGAAACTAATACCGATAGCTATCGGCAGCAATAATTTGAAGGCTTTAAACCTTTAACTGGATAATAAAAAAGTCCTGACAGTAACGTCAAGACTTTTTCAATATTCAATAACAAATACTATCCTTTGATTTTCTCTTTAAACTTATCAAAGTCGTTTTGTGTCTCTTTCTTAGGCCAAGCATTGTTGGTTGTATCTATATCCGCAGTTTCTGCTTTTGGATCAACAACGATACCTACCAATTCGCTCTGCGACGACAATACCAATTTCACTTCAGCATCGTTTTTTCTCCAAACTTCTGGAGGGTACGTAATGTTCTTCTTAGTACCATCTGCATAGGTATACTCGACAATCAATGGCATTGGTATGCCTCCTGGTTTGTCAAAAGTAACTTCATAGAAGAACTTAGGTTCTTTGACCGCTGCTCTTTCTGCTGCAGTCATATTGTCCATCATGAACTCTTTTAATGTTTTGGAACTTTCTGACGGTGCCATTCCTTTTAGGTTAGGATCAAAATCTTCGCTTTCCTCATCGGCCAAATACACCAAAGGAGGTAAATCGGCTTCCGTTAGGTTTCTCTCCGCCATATATTCCTGCATTTTTTTGCTTGGTTTGTCAGAAACATAATATTTCTTGATTCCCTTTACGCCTATATCAACGTAATCGGTGGTGTAGAACCAACCTCTCCAGTACCAATCCAAATCAACTGCAGAAGCATCTTCCATAGTCCTAAAGAAATCCTCAGGAGTTGGGTGTTTAAATTTCCAACGTTGTGCATAGGTTTTAAAAGCATGGTCAAACAATTCCCGACCCATTACGGTTTCTCTTAAAATGTTCAATGCCGTAGCGGGTTTGCCATAAGCATTGGGACCTAACTGGTATACATTTTCAGGATTGGACATGATAGGCGAAATCGTACTTTGATCTCCACTCATGTATGGGACTATTTTGGCAGGAGCTCCCCTTCTTGAAGGATACGCTTTGTTTGGGGCAACAGCCTGCGGATTTGCTTCTCCGAATGCCTGTTCGGCCAAATACTGCATAAAGGTATCCAAACCTTCATCCATCCATCCCCACTGACGCTCATCAGAGTTGACGATCATTGGGAAGAAGTTATGACCTACCTCATGAATGATCACACTGATCATACCGTATTTTACACGATCAGAATAAGTACCATCTTCGTTTGGTCTCCCGTAGTTCCAACAAATCATTGGGTACTCCATACCTTGATTTTTAGCATGTACAGAGATAGCCTTAGGATAAGGATAATCAAAAGTATGCTCTGAATACGTACGTAGCGTCTGTACTACTGCTTTAGTTGAATATTCCTCCCATAGAGGATTACCTTCTTTGGGATATAATGAAACGGCCATTACATCATTACTGCCCATCTTAACAGCCTGCATGTCCCAAATGAATTTACGGGAAGTCGCAAAACCATAATCCCTTACATTTTGGGCCTTGAATCTCCAGGTTTTCTTTTGCTCTGAGAATCCTTTTTCTGCAGCTTCAGCTTCGGCTTGTGTTACAATTACAACAGGTTTGTCATAAGACTTTTTAGCCTGCTCATATCTTTTCATCATATCCTTTGAAAAGATTTCTTTTCTATTCTGAAGCACTCCTGTAGCATCCATAACATGATCAGCAGGAACAGTAATATTCACTTCATAATCCCCAAAAGGAAGGGCAAATTCACCACTACCCCAGAATTGATGGTTTTGCCATCCTTCTACATCGCTATAAACCGCCATTCTTGGAAAGAACTGGGCTATAACAAATGCCCTATTGCCATCTTTCTCAAAATATTCGTACCCCGATCTTGCACGTTTAACGGTATGATTTGGAATATTGTACCACCATTTTATAGCAAATGATATCTGACCTTTACTCTTCAAAACTTGCGGGATATTAATCCGCATCATCGTCTGGTTAATAGTGTATGAAAGTGGTTTACCAGAAGCATCTTTTATATATTCAATATTAAAACCACCATCAAAAGGCTCAGTCATGTATTTACCAGCAAAGCCTCCAGGCTGCTCTGCTAAAGGCACACCGCCACCATCTCTTAAAGGTGATTTGCTATCCTTGGCCCTAACATTCTGATCTAATTGCAACCAAAGAAACTCGAGGTCATCCGGTGAGTTGTTCGTATAGGTTATGGTCTCTGTCCCATAAATTTTGGCATTCTTGTCATCCAACTCAATGTCCATTTTATAATCAGCCTGTTGCTGATAATAATTAGGACCCGGAGCACCAGACGCCGAACGATACGTGTTTGGGGTTGCAAACTCCTCGTACATTTGCTTAAATTTACTCTGGTTCGTGTGGCCAGGCTCCCTTTCATTCTGCTCTACTTCTTGGGCCGTCAACACAGCAGCAAACAAAAAGAAAATTGAAGCAATACAATACTTGATTTTATTCATTTTTTTTGTTTTTAAAGGGCGAAAATTAAAGTTTTTTTAACGATTTGATAATGTTTGTTACAAGTTTAACATTCCTTTATTATTCTGCTTGATGAGCACGAAGCTTTTTTTCTTGCCCTTAATTTTAAAATGGACCACATTTTGCTGCTCATCAAATAGATCGGTAAGTAGTTCGTTTTGCACTTCTATGGATTTGACTTCATCAATATCAAGCTCGGGAACCTCTAGGTAACATATCATTATATCGTTGTCATACTTCTTCCCCAGAAAATTGTATTGCCTTTGCTCACCGTCGATGAACATCAAGAATTTTGTCCTCAGGTATTTTTCGATGTATTCATTAACCTGTTTTGATTCGGTATCTGTTGCCAAATGGCTTTCAAATCCATAGCGTTCCAATAAGACCTCTTCAAAATCATCAATGAAAATGCGGGAAGTTATTTGTAAGGACTGGTCCTTTTCTGAATAGGAAATATTAGTGACACTTACATAAAATTTATGGGCCACAGTGAAAGCCACCAAGGGCAAAAGCAATAGGAATAAACTCTTCTTTAAATATTTCATTTTCTTTAATTATCAATCAAAAACAAGCAATCTTTGTGCCAGGTTATTTATCAATCCAAATCATTGTTTTTCCTATAAACCAAGCTCTTTTTCCGCATATATTCCCAAATCTTAAATCTATCATGGGAATCAACAAGGGTCTGAAAAGCTGCATCTACCTCACAGAAATACATAAAGTCATCAATTTTATTTTCAGGTATTTTAAATTCGGTGCTATACAGGGAATCAGCGTAAAATGCCCTTACCCGTTGGGTACGTTGGTATTTTTTATTTCTGGCAATTCTCTCTTTCAACATTTTGGTTCGGCCGGTAATGGCATTGATCAATGGGTCAAAGCTCATAAAAGGGTTCGCGGTTGCAGCAAATAATTCCCGTTCTGCTCGGGTTGGCATCTTTACATAAGCATTGGGCAGACCTAAGGTTGAGGCAGTGACCACAGGTTCTATTTCCATGCGGTCCAAATCCAAGGTCATATCCCCGGTTAGATTATAAGGCATTACAATTACTTCATCGAGTTCATTCAAGGCATCCTCTAAGGGCACATATAAAAACTTGCTCTCAAGTACATTCTGAGTAACCACCATGGTCTTTTTTTTAAATTGAATAGCTGAAAACACCAAGGTATCGTTGAGGTTGGCGGTAATTGAAAAAAAACCGTTCAAATCGGTAATCGAAGCTTTGTCATAAGTTATATTAAGTACATGGGTAGCGGCCACATCGCCACTTTCGCTGTATACCCGACCTTCAATTTGCTTGGTAAACAAGGTTTGGGCACTTAAAGTGGTGCCCATTAAAACAAACCAGAGTAGAAGTATTTTACTCCTTGTCATCTATTTGAACCAAAAATGTTTTGCTATGGGATACCAGAAAATCGATCAACTGGAATTCGTTTTCTTTTTTCAATAAAGTTTGGGCCGGCATTTTACTGTCACAATAAATTAAAAAAGCATCTATTTGGTCTTGTGGCAAATTCAGATCTTTTACGAAAAACTCATCCTCGTAAACCTGGCGCATTACCTGGCTTATTTTCAAAGGGGCCCGCTTTTCTGCTGCTGTTTTATTGGCCTTTGCCAGTGCTTTAAAGATGTTCACGAAATTAATTCCATCTTTCATTCCTCTTGTGTATTCCGGCATTGCAATATTGTCAACTTCTGTAGACCGATCTGCCTCGTACTCAAAGTCCTTGAATTCCTCGTTTTTCACTTCAAGGAATTTTGCCTGCTCCTCTGGGGTAACGACCACTTCATCCAATTGGGTCACCTTTTCATTGACTTCGACAACCAACCTTCCTCTTCGTATAATTTCCTCTGTGATATTCACAATCTGCAATTGATAGTTGATTGCAGTAAAAACAAGCTCATCGCCCAACTTCACCTTTATTAAGAATTCCCCTTTAGCATTGGTTATGGTGGCAAATTCAGAAGTGGTATTGATCACGTTCTCATTAGGAACATACGCATTTCGATAGAGCACCTGTCCACGCAGATAATTACGGTCATCATCTTGGGCATAGCCTATGGAAATAAACAAAAAACTACAAATTACAAGTAAACCTAATTTCATTTAAACTGATTTTAAGAAATATAAAGAAAACACAACTTAATGGTATTTAAAAATAAGTGGGGTCTAAACTTTTGTTAATTTGTTAACGTCTTTCGGCCAAATTGGTATTTGTGGCTTAAAATAAGCTTAGTGTCCTACAAAAAACCCTTTGAACCATATCAGATACCCTTTAACCTAATAAGCAGTTATTTTAACTCCTAAAGTTAGGTATGTGATCATATAATTTTATTTTTGTTAGTCCCCCTCATTCGAATATTTCTAAACTGTTTTTCGCATGCAAAGAGCACTATTACTTCTGGTTTTCAGCATTTTATTTAGTGGCCCCATAATAGGCCAAATTAAAATTGGGGACAATCCCCAAAATATTGATGCTACATCGGTACTTGAACTGGAAAGCAATTCCCGCGTTTTGGTCATAACCCGAATAAATACGGAGCAGATGAATGCCATAACTCCCTTGTCTGGGGCCGTTGTATATAATACCGATTTACAATGTATTCATTATTATGATGGCACCCAATGGATCAATGTTTGTGAGGAAGTTGGCGGCATACCCAATTTAACCACGGATCCTTTGGTTAACACGAACAGTACCATTGTGATAACACCCAATGGGGAAAACAACCATATTGAAGTTGCCCCAAATAGCATTCGAACAGAGCAAATTGTGGATGGTGGGATTAATGGGGATGACATACAGGACAACTCCATAGGGCAAAGTAAGATTGGCAATGATGCCGTAGGCAGGAATGAAATAGCGGAAAATGCGGTAGGTCTGGAAGCCTTGGATACCGACCAAATTACATTGAGCAATTTTACCAATACCCCTGGTTTTATCACAGGAGCCGATATCGTTAGTAATGTTGCCGGCAATGTACTGACCGATAACGGTGGGGCTTATTATGACGACACTGCCATCCTAAATTCAATAGTGGCGAATACCGCAGCCATTGCTGCAGATGGGGATACCAGTTCATCTAATGAAATTTTGAGCAATGCCGAAATACAGGGCAATGAATTGGTCATTACAGAATCTGGAAATGAAACCAGAATAGATTTAAGTGTATTCAATAATACCGGGAGTGATAATCAGCAATTGAGCCTTACTGTTAATAGCTTGGATTTGGAGAACAGTGGGAGTGTAAATCTTGTACCCTATCTTGATAATACTGATGATCAGCAAATATCCCTTTCAGGAAATACACTTAATCTGGAAAATGGAGGTACCATAGATTTGGGTGGTTTTAGTAATTCTGGTACAGATGACCAGAATTTGACCAGTGCAACGCTAACGGGTAACCAGCTACAAATAAACATTGAAAACGGTAATCCGGCTAGCGTTGATCTTTCAAGTTTAGCTGGCACAGGAACTGATGACCAAAATTTAACCGGGGCTACGCTAACAGGAAATACACTTCAAATACAAATAGAAAACGGTAATCCGGCTAGTGTTGATCTTTCGAGTTTGGCTGGTACAGGAACTGATGACCAAAATTTAACAGGCGCCACCCTAACAGGAAATACACTTCAAATACAAATAGAAAATGGAAATCCAGCATTTGTAGATCTTTCAAGTCTAAGCGGAACTGGTACTGATAACCAAAATCTAACAGCTGCAACGCTAACAGGATCGGTTCTAGAAATAACTATTGAAAATGGAAATCCGGCTTCGGTAGATCTCGGAGTACTTAGTGGGGTTGACACCGATGATCAAAATCTGAGCTTAGCCGGAAATACCTTGAACATTACAGATGGAACGGGTGTTGATTTAACGCCGATTTTAGGAGGGGGCTCTACCGAATTGGCAGATCAACTGACCATTGTAGGAACCGGTGTAGCCGGAGATGAATTTGAGGTCAATGACGGGGCAATTAATTCTACAAAGATCACGGATGGCACCATTACGGCTATAGACCTTGCCAACAATGCCATTGAAACAGCTAATATATTGGATGCAAATGTAACCCCCGTAAAAATTGCGCCAGGAGCGGCTGGTCAATTTTTAACAACGAATGGAGGAGGAGCAGTAGCCTGGGCCAATGTGCCTCCAAGCGATGACAATCAGGTAGCGGCCGAAGTACCATTCACACCTACTGGAAACACAGCCAGTATTGAAGTACAAGCGGCCATTGAAGAACTACAGACCGAAATTGATGGTATTTCTGGGGGTGGGGCTGCAAATCCAAACGATGAATTGATTACTAGTTTTGCACTTACTGGCACCAGTTTAAATATAGCAGAAGGTGCTAATATTGTCCCAGCGCTCGATTTAGATCCAGTATTTGCTACCGATGCGGAACTGGCAGCTTTACCCATTAACGATGCCGACGCGGATCCTACCAATGAATTCAATACGGGAATTGCACTTGTCGGCACAGCAATCCAAGTGACAGACCTGGGTGGGGCCGTTTCACAGGATCTGGATGGGACCTTTGCTACTAATGTAGAACTGGCAGCTTTACCTATTGACGATGCAGATGCTGATCCTGCTAATGAAATACAAGCTATATCCTCATTGGATGGATCGGTGACCGTAACACCAGCAGGTGTTAACGATTTTGATTTGTCAGTCCCTGCGGGGAGTGACGACCAAAACCTTACTAGTGCTACTCTGGTCGGAACAGACCTTACAATCAACATAGAGGATGGCAACCCAACAGTTGCTGATTTAAGTGCCTTGGCCACGGACCTGGAATTGGCAGCTTTGCCTATTAACGATGCCGATGCCGACCCGGCCAATGAAATACAGAGCATCACATCTGGGGATGGGTCCGTTACAATTACACCTTCCGGAAATGACTTTGACCTCACGGTCGCCGCTGGTTCAGATGATCAGAATATACAGGGATCGGGCCTTTTAGGCACTAACCTGACCATAGGGATCGAAGGAGGTACAAATGAGGTGGTAGATCTTAGTACATTTGCCACTGATACAGAACTTGCAGCCTTACCTATAGATGATGCCGATGCTAATCCGATCAATGAAATACAGAATATCACCTCCGGTGACGGATCGGTGATCATAACACCTGCTGGAAATGACTTTGACCTTTCAGTTGCCGCCGGATCTGATGATCAAAACATACAAGGTTCGGGTTTAGCAGGTACCAA